>CALDKL010000522.1 GCA_937898895.1 uncultured Verrucomicrobiae bacterium
CCGGTGCTGTGATCGTCAGCTTTCCCGAGTGTTTTCTTACCGGATATCCCGACACCGAGGCGGAGGCGCGGCGCGGTGCCTTCGTGATCGACTCGGAAGAGGCCATGCGTGTCCTCGATGTCACCAGTCGCCACGAAGCGCTCGCCATCGTCGGTTTCAACGAGACTCGCGGAAGCGATCTCTACAACACGGTCCTCGTCGCCCGGCGTGGCCATCTCGTGGGCACGTATTCGAAGTGTTCGGCCTATCAGAAATTCCACCGTCAGGGGCGCGAGTTTCCAGTGTGGGAGCACGCTGGCTTGCGCTTCGGGGTGCTCATCTGCTCCGACGGAGGGTACATCGAACCCGCTCGCATCCTCGCCCTGAAGGGGGCTCGTGTCATTTTTGCCCCACACTTCAATGCGATCCAGCCGGGCGGAGTCCTGTCCCACTTCATGAAAGTCCGGGCCGATCACACGGCGCGTGCTATCGAAAACAGTGTCTATTTCGTGCGCGGAAACAATGTCGTCCTCGACCCGGCGAAGAGCGGCCTGACACGTTCCGATCTGATCGGCTACGGTGACAGCTACGTCATCGATCCCGGCGGAGAAATCCTCGTGCGGAGTCGGCGGCAGGAGGAGGATTTTTTGGTCGCCGAGATCGATCCGGGGAAGGGGCCGGACCGCGCCTGGAACTTGTCAAAATCGGCCTGGAGCTACCGGGAGTTCCGCAGTCACCTCGAGACCGCCTATCTCGAAGCCGAGGCCCGGGAATCCAAATGCTGAGGCGGATCAGCGAATCCATTCGCGATATTCACTGCGCATTCGGTCGGTCGCATCGGCCGGAGACAGTGCCGGAGGCGGTGTGTAGGTGCCGTCGCCGGCGGCACTCGAATTCGAGGCGCACGAGGACAGCAGGAAGGGGGTGACAAGGGTGGACAGAACCAGCAGGGAGAGCGTCAGGAAGGGTTTCATGAGCTACCATCATGCCCAAAATTGCTCCGGGAGGCAATGGGAAAACGAGTTCGGTGGACGAGTTCGGTGGATTCTGCGAAAACGTGCGAGACTTTTTCACCTGTCTCCACCATCCTGCCATCGGATGAAACGGTTCCTCTCTCTGCTCGTGATCTTCCTGCCCCTGTCCGCCGCACGGTCCGAGGATCGACTCGTGCGCGAGACCGAAGCCCTTTCCCCGGAGCAGGAACTCGCCGGTTTTACGGTGCCAACGGGGTTCGAGATTCGCCTTTTCGCCGCCGAGCCCATGATCAACAAGCCGATCAACCTCGCCGTCGACGAGCGTGGTCGCCTCTGGGTTTCCTCCACCACCGAGTATCCGTATGCTGCCGCGAAGGATCGGTGGTCCGATCCCCAGGGCAGCCGAGTCAAAGACAGTCTCGATGCCATCAAGATCCTCGAGGATGCCGACGGAGACGGTCGCGCGGATCGCGTGATTGACTTTGCCGACGGGCTGAACATCCCGACGGGTGTTCTTCCCTGGCATCGCACCGGGCACCACGACGGATGTATTGCCTGGAGCATCCCCAATCTCTGGTACTTTGCCGACACCGATGGTGACGGTCGCGCCGATCTCAGGGAAGTCCTCTTTGGCCCGCTCGGCTACGAAAAAGACACTCACGGCATGATCTCCAGTCTCCGCCTCGGATCGGACGGATGGATCTATGCCACCCACGGTTTCAACAACACGAGTCTCCTCCGCGCCCGCGATGGCAGCACTCTCGAGATGCATTCGGGCAATGTCTTCCGTTTTCGCCCCGATGCTTCCCGGGTTGAGCTGTGGTCGCGAGGCCAGGTCAATCCCTTTGGTCTCGCGCGGGATCGAAGGGGCAATCTGTACAGTGCCGATTGCCACAGCGCACCGATCTACCAACTCCTTCACGGGGGCGTGTATCCCAGTTTTGGAAAACCACACGATGGCCTTGGCTTTGCCCCCGCCATGATCGAACACTCCCATGGCTCCACGGGCATCGCGGGGATTGCTTACCTCGACGGTGGGATCTGGGGGCGGGAATGGGAGGATCACATTTTGCTTGGAAACCCCGTCACCTCGAGGTTGAATCTCGACCGCATCCGATTCACCGGCACCACTCCGCACGCCGAGGAAAAACCCGACTTCCTCACCAGTGCCGATCCTTGGTTTCGACCAGTCGATCTCACCCTTGCGCCCGATGGCACACTCTATGTGGCCGATTTCTACAATCGCATCATCGGCCACTACGAAGTGCCGCTCGACCACCCCGGACGTGACCGCGAGCGGGGGCGGATCTGGCGTATCACGCGCAGTGGCTCTGCCGCCTCCGTGCCCCGCGCCGAGCCTTCTCCTCCAGTCCGCCCTGGCGAGGAGAGCGCCGATCTGGTCTCGCCCGATCCCTGGGTGCGCCGTTGCGCCGCCCAGAGCCTTGTCGAGTCGCCCCTGATCGAGGCTATTCCCGCCCTCCTGCAGGCTCTCGCCGAGACACCGACAGCCGATACCCACCTCCGTCACGCTCTCCGCATTGGCCTAAAGACTTGTTTCTCCCTGCCCGGCGCGTTTCGCATCGTCGCGGAAGCGGCATCCGGGAAAGACGAAATCGAGTTCGTCGCTCTCGCCGTGCCCACCACCGAATCCGCAGCATGGCTTCTGCAGCAGCCCACTTCAGCAAAGCAGAGCGATGCGCTTTCGGCCCGCCGCCGCAGGCATATCGCCCGCTACGGGGGAGAGCCCGACTTGCATCGTCTCCTCGGGGCCACTCTTGCTTCCACCCAGACCTCCGGGGGTTTCCGAGTGTTTCCCGCTCTCCTCGACATCGCCGAAGCACTCGAGGAACGCGACGGGATGGTCCGCGACCCCCGCGTCCTTGAGGAACTCACCCGCCTCAGCCGTGCCCTGCTCACCGATTCCGACCAGTCGGTGCATCCCGCCTGGACCGCTTCGCCCGCGACGGCGGCCTGGGAAATTCAGTCTCGCCCCCGCGATGACAGCAGTGGCGAGATCTTCGTTCTTTCCAGTCTCGTTCGCGGAGCAAAGGACGCGGAGCAGGCCACGGGCACCCTCCTCTCGCGGCCCTTTCGCTGCACGGGGCAACTTGCCTTCCGCCTCTGCGGTCATCGCGGTTTCCCAGGGCAACCGCCTCTCAAGGTCAATTACGTCCGCCTCATGGATCCCGCCACGGGCGAAGAGCTGGCTCGCGCCGATCCGCCCCGCCGCGATGAGGCCGTCCGGATCGAGTGGACTCTTCCCGCTGCGGCCGGACGTCTCGTGCAGCTCGAGGTCGTCGACGGGGACAAGGGCAGTGCCTACGCCTGGCTCGGTCTCGGCGGGGTAGAGGGAGCCGATCTGCCTGTGGATGATTTTTTCTCGGATCGCACTCGGGAAAGCCTGCTCCGTCGCGTTGCCCGGCTCCTCGCTGCGACAGCCCCGGTGGATCTCCGCGATCAGCTTCGTCCCTACCTGCCGCCCCCGCCGCCCGCGCCGCCTCTCGACCTGCCCCCGGCCGAACGCGAGCGGCTCGCCAGACTCGTCGCCGAGCGTGTTGCCGCCTTCGATGCCGCCGCCGCAGACCCTGCTCAGGGGAAAGTTCATTTTGGCACCCATTGCTCCACCTGTCACCGCATCGGCGGGGTAGGCGGACTCGTTGGACCTCAATTGGACGGCATCGGCAGTCGCGGTCTCGCACGTCTCGCCGAAGACATTCTCGATCCCAATCGCAACGTCGACGCCCATTTCAGGCTCACCCGTATCGAGAAACGCGACGGCACCGCCCTCGGCGGATTCGTTGCCTCCGAGAGCGGCGGAATCCTCCACCTCCTCGACGTCAGCGGTCAGGCTCACCGCCTTTCCACCGCCGAGATTGCCACCCGAGAAAGCACTGCCCTGTCGCTGATGCCGCCGAGCTTCGGCGAACTGCTCAAACCCGAGGAGTTTCGCGATCTCATTGCCTGGTTGTTGCGGCAGTGAGACATTCGGTTGCGGAATGGTCGCACCACAATGCCGCCTCCTTTCGCCCGTTTCCCATTCCGGCCCCCCGCATCATCGGCCTTTTCTCGACAAATTTTGAATGTAAAGTGGCGCACAACGTCCAACGATTCCACAGCTTTTCCTTTTCCCGCCTTCTCATGATCCGCCCCTACCGATTCATCGCGTCCTTTGTCGCCTTTGTCCTCGCCCCCATCGCCGCCCTTGCCCAGGAGGCGGCGAAGGG
>CALDKL010000523.1 GCA_937898895.1 uncultured Verrucomicrobiae bacterium
GATCGCACCGGCGGTGCAGGCCGCTTATCTCAGGCAGTTTCGAGAAGAAAAGGGCCTGACCGCCGCGGTCAAGCTCGCGGGTCCCTTCATCCTCAGCTTCCGCCGATGAATCGAGTGATCCGCCTGGCGTGGTTCGTTTGTGGCGGTTTGTCAGGCTTGGCTGCCGCAGCGGGAGGGTGGGCCGACGAACCTCCCTTTCCGCCCTTCTATCACAACGCCACTCCGTTCCGGGAGGCGATCCGGACGGCGAAGACTAGCGCCCTCGATCCGCCGCCATCGGGAGTGACCGTGCCCCACCATGCCCTCGCTCTCGATCTGATCGCGGAAACGCTTGCGCTTGCCCGGGGCGGACCCTACGAGCGGATTGTCCTCATCAGCCCGGACCATTTCCGGCGTTCTGAGACGGCGGGTGCCGTCGCGACGCGTGACTTTCTGACTGTGTTAGGGGTCGTTCCCTCAGATCGGTCGGCCTCGGAAAAGCTGGCGGAAAACTCCCTCATATCCGTCTCCTCACTTGCCTCGCACGAGCATGGGTTTCGTGCGATTTTGCCATTCCTCGCCGAATGGTTTCCGGGGGTTCCCGTCGTCACTCTTGCCGTGGGGATTCGCACGACACAGGCGGAGTGGAGGGGGCTCGCCGAGGCCCTCGACCCGATCTTCACGAAGCGTACCCTGGTGATCCAGTCGACCGATTTTTCCCATTACCTCACCGCCCCGCAGGCCCGGGAAAAGGATGCCGAGACGCTCGCCATGCTCGGCGTCGGCGATCCGGATGAGGTCGTCGGATGGAATCAACCCGATCACGTCGATTCGAAGGCGGCGCAGTGGCTTCAGATGACCCTGCAGCGGAGCCGAGGAGCGAGCCTGGCCGTAGTCAACAATCGCAACTCGATCCACTACGCGGCCCCTGGAGAATCGGTCCGCGAGACGACGAGCTATGTTTCTCAGGTGTGGCGGCGCGAATTCATCCCCGCCTCTGCTCTGCCTGGGAAGGCCTGGTATTTTGGCGGCGACTTTCATCTCGGGCGAAATCTCGAGCGATATGGAAGTGATGCTGCGGCAATGGAGTTTTTCGCAGAGCGAATCCTTCGTCATACGGAGGGGCGTCCGCTCATTGTGAATCTCGAGGGAGTCCTGACGAAGCTACCAATCCGTCCTGAATCACTCGACTCCATGCAGATCGTCATGCCGACGGAGCCGACAATTTCTTTGCTGAGGAGAGGGAAGGTCGCCGGAGTGATTTTGGCAAACAACCACACTCGCGACCTCGGTGAGGAGGTGCGGGCTGCGATGATTGAGGATCTGGAGGCTGCGGGAATCGCGGTGATCGATGAAGGAACCGTGGTGAGGTTTCCCGAGTTTGATCTCTCATCCGCGACCGATGTGAGAAATCGCCCCGTTCCCGCCGCGAATCTCCTTCGTGCGTCAGACTTTCCGAAGCACCCGCGCCTTCCGGGGGCGTATCGGCCCCAATTCTCCTTTCTTCATTGGGGCGTCGAGTACCGGCCCGGGCCGGATGAGCGCCAGCGATGGATCGCGCGGACTGCAAGAGAGGCCGGGTGCGATCTGCTCATCGGATGCCATTCCCACCTCCCCTCCGAGGGAACCACGAGGATCGAAGGTTTGCTTTCGATCCCGTCCCTGGGCAACCTGCTCTTCGATCAGACGCAGCGTGAGCGGGGCGGGGTGCTCCTTGAGGTGCGATTCTTCGCTCAGGGCACCTTTGCAACGCGGGTGATTCCGGTGGGAAATTTGTATCGGGAATGGCGGGGAAAATGAGAACGGTTTTCCGGGCACTCCGGGCCAATTCCGGGACCGGAACCCGATCGGTTGCGGGGCGAAGACGGGTATGGATGCCCAACTCGTCTGGTGTTCTGAATGATGGCGCGACGATCAGGGATCCGAAAGTCGCTTCGGGGCAATTTTTTGCGACGCAATGCGTGAGATTGAGATGAGCCGCCAAAATCATTGACATCGGGGAATTGGGTGCTCAAATGTTCAGGGTTGCAACAAGGAATGGCGAAGCGCCCCACAGGAATTGATCTGTTCTCGGGAGCAGGCGGAATGAGCCTGGGATTCGAGCAGGCGGGGTTCGACGTGAAAGCCGCCGTAGAAATTGATCCAGTACATTGCTCGGTTCATGCCTTCAATTTTCCGGAGTGCGCGGTCCTTCCCGAATCAGTCTCATCCCTGACCGGTGCAGACCTTCTCACCGCTGCAAACACAGATCGGGTCGATGTAGTGTTCGGTGGTGCTCCCTGCCAGGGCTTTTCGATGATCGGAAAGCGCCTTCTCGATGATCCTCGCAATGCTCTGGTTCGGGATTTTGTTCGACTCGTTCGCGAGACAGAAGCGGGGTGGTTTGTGTTCGAGAACGTGAAAGGACTGACTGTCGGCTCCCATCGGCGTTTTCTTTTGGAACTCTACGAGGAATTCGATCAGGCAGGCTATGCAGTGCGTGCGCCATGGCAGGTCCTCAATGCAAAAAACTTCGGCACCCCCCAGAGTCGGGAACGTCTTATCCTCCTGGGGGCAAAAAAGGGAAACCAACTCCCGAATTACCCGTTCCCCACTCACGGAGCTATCGGCGGCATCGCCGATTACCTGGTCGCTCCGAGTCCTACCTGCAAAGAAGCCCTCGACGATCTCCCCGACGCAGAGTGCTTCACCGAGCTTCAGAATTGCGATAAGGTCGCGATCCCTGAATGGGGCGAACCCTCGTCATATGCTTCGGAAATGCGGTGCCTGAATCCCCGTGACTGGCATTTTGGCTATCGTCGATCCTGGAACCCTGCCTTGATGACCTCAAGCATTCGAACGACCCACAGCAGCATCTCGCGGCGTCGTTTTGCCGAAACTCTTCCCGGCGAGGTCGAACCGATCTCCCGATTCTTTCGCCTGTCGCCGGACGGAGTCTCCAACACTCTCCGCGCTGGCACAGACGGCGCCCGTGGAGCATTTACAAGTCCTCGTCCCATTCATTATCGCTACGCTCGCTGCATCACGGTGCGGGAAATGGCCCGGCTGCACGGATTTCCTGACTGGTTCCGCCTCCATGTGACCAAATGGCACGGAGCGCGCCAGGTGGGAAATGCAGTGCCGCCGCCTCTCGCCCGAGCGATTGCTACGGAGGTGATGAAAGCAATGGGAGTGTCCCCGGTGCGTCCATCGCGAATGATTCCCCTTGGGGCAGAGGAGCTGTTGCGCTTTGACCTCTCTCAGGCGGCTGCCTATTGGGAGGTGGATCGCCCTGCCTCAAAACGTGACCGAAAAAGCGGCGCGAAGAAGCGAAAACAGGAAGAAATCGAGCGGCTGCGCATGGGCGCACGAACCTGAAGTGACGATGTCGGATACTTCGGAAAATCGATATCAAAAGCTGCTTGAGAAGGTGTTTTTTGATCACTTTCGGAAAGGACTGGAGGAAGTCCACTTTGCCCGTGAGGATCTCGAAATTGCCGCCAAAAAACTTGGCATCAAACTTCCGAAAAACCTTGGTGACGTGATTTACTCCGTGCGCTATCGGAGTTCTCTGCCCGCATCAATCCAGGAGACCCGGATTGGGGATCGGGAGTGGGTAATTGAAGGTGCCGGTCGCGCCAAATATGTCTTTCGTCTTCGGCGGGTGAATCGGGTCGTGCCCAATCCCTCTCTCCTTGCCATCAAGATTCCGGATGCAACGCCAGAGATCATCGGTGTCTACGCACTCAGCGACGAACAGGCGCTTCTCGCAAAAGTCAGATACAATCGCCTCATCGACATCTTTCTTGGCCTGACCTGCTACTCGCTTCAAAACCACCTGCGAACAACCGTTACCGGAATTGGCCAGATCGAAATCGACGAGATTTACATCGGAATGAACTCGAGGGGGGCGCAGTTCATCATTCCGGTTCAGGCCAAGGGCGGAACAGACCAACTTGGCCCGGTCCAGGCGAAACAGGACATGGCTTGCTGTTCCGAGAAATTCCCGGACCTTCAGTGCCGAATTGTATCGACGCAATTCATCGATGAACAGCTGATCGCGATGTTTGAACTCTCTGTCGAAGACGAAGAAATCGTGGTCGTCGAGGAGCGCCATTATCGGCTGGTTCCTGCCTCCCAGATTCAATCGGCAGACCTTGCCCGTTACGCGAGGGATCAATGACGGAAACGGGGTCAAACATTTGTGATTTTCAGGCTCGGGTAACGGTGTCAGGGAAAATCGGAACCGGGAACACCGGAGGCAGTCCTCCCGCGAGCGTAACCCTTCCGTGCCGGATCGCACGGCTTCACCTCATTCGATCCGGCGCACGTATGGGTTCGCCCAGGTCGCCGGGCCGTCAGGGAGGAGGCCGAGCGGGCCTTCCCCTGGAATGCCGGAGAAGGTCCCCGCCGCTTGCTCATTGATCCGGAGAGTCAGCGTCGTGCCGACGACAGAACCTTCGATCCGGTTGTAGCTGCCGGGTTTGGCAAGGAGGGGATTGCTCGGCTCGAGCGGGATCTCGCGTCCCCTCACGGAAAGTTTCGGTGTGCCGGTGCTTGCCTCCCTGCGCAAATCAACGAGAAAACCAAAGTCGCCCTGGAAAGACTCGGCAGTCATCAGCGGCGTCGCTCCCGCCTCGTTTGCGAACTCCCAGTTGCGCGACTTCCAGCCTTTGCTTTCGGCCCACCCCGAGAGATCCACTCCGGTGTAGAGACAACGGTAACCACGGTCGGAGATGGCGGTTTGTTCCAGCGTGACCGGTGAATCGGGCAGTTCCCGGATCCTCGCATTGCGATAGTGGACGACCCCTCCCTCGCTCTCGATGCAGAGGTAACCCTTGCGGGGATTGCAATCGCGCCCTCGTGTCACGGCCTTTCCGTTCACCGCGAGAGAAATGGTACCGTCGCGGCATTCAATACGGTAGTGATTCCACTCGGGGCTCGGCTTGGACCGCTCCTCGGTGGGAAAAGCTCTCGAGCCGCCTCGCCCGTTTTCGGGGGTCATCGTTGCTCCGTGGATGGGAAAGATGTCGCCGTGGGTGGTGTGCCCTTTCGATTGCCCATAGGCATTCTCGAGCACCTGCACCTCGATGCCTCGGTGAAACGGCTGCCCTTTCGCGGTGATGTCATCAGCCCAGACAAAGATTCCCGCATTTCCCTTCGGAACGAGGTGCCGCCATTCGATTTCGAGGATGAAATTCTGATACATGCGCTCGGTGCGAATTTCCCCGGTGGGTCTGCCGGTGCAGACGAGATGACCCTCTTCATTGAAGGACCAGGTCGAGGGGGCGGTGTTGACCGATTTCCAGCCGGAGAGGTCCTTTCCGTTGAAGAGCGGGCGAAAGCCGTCTTCCGCGATCAACGGATTCGGGCAGACGAAGGCCAGGAAGAGGACGGCAGGAAGGTGAGGGAAGAGGGCCTGATTCGACATGGGAGACTGGCGGCGGGAGTTGGTGAACGGGTTGTGGGATCGATGGTTTGACGATCTCTCAGGGCTGCTTCAGCCAGGCGATCAGATCCGCGAGATCTTCGAGCGTCACGGCGGCCTCCAGTCCTTCGGGCATCAGGGAAATACCGGTCGCCTGGAGGTTTGCGATCTGGTCCCGGGTCACCGCTCGGGTCGAGCCGTCGGGCAGCTTGAAGGTGAGACTGGCTCCGCTCTCCGCAGCGAGGAGTCCGAACAATTGGCTGCCGTCCTTCAGGCTCGCGGTGTAGGCGTGGAAGCCTGGCTGAATGTCGAGGTTCGGGTCGAGGATGTTTGTCAGGATCTTCTCCGGCTCATGCGCGGTCACTGTCTCGAGACCAGGTCCGATCGGCAGCCCTTCCTTGCCCCGTTGGTGGCAGGAGGCACAGGCCTTCTGATAGACGAGGTGCCCCTTCGCCGGATCTCCCTTCCGGGCCAGTGCGGGGCGATAGCGGGCCACGATTTCGGCCCGAGCAGGCGAGGAAGCGGCGTCGAATCGTTTGGCCGCGTCTCCTTTGATGTCTTTGTCAGGATGATTGAGGAGGCGCATGCGGCGGCTCGCATCGAAGTCGGATCCTTTGAGCGGACCCGATGCCATCGCCGAGAGAAGATCGCGGGTCCAGGCCGGGCGGGACATGAGGGTGTCGAGGGCAGAGCCGCGCTGCGCGGGAGAAAGGCTCGGCCAGAGGGCGAGGAGGCGTTTGGGAAGGGCGTCGTCGCCGCTCGCGCTGAGGGTTTCGAGGATCTTCGGCCAGTCTCCCTGATCGAGGTGGGTGGAGAGGAACTCGCCGAGGCGAGAGAGGGTCTGGTCGCGCAGGGCACCCTGTCGGATCAGCAGCGCGGCCGCGAGGAGTCGTTCGGAGAGCGGGGCGGATTCT
>CALDKL010000524.1 GCA_937898895.1 uncultured Verrucomicrobiae bacterium
GCTGGACCTGGGATGCCTGCTCCTCGGTCAACCAACCGCTCGCCTCGTTTCCGATCTGGGTGGCTTGGAGGGTCGCTGAATACGTGCGTGCGATCACCTCCTCCTGCACTTCCGCCGTCTTCAGTTGGATGGATTGGGCCATGAGCGGCGTGAGCGTGACACCCTTGCCTTCTTTATACTGGGCACCGTTCTCCGGTGCTGCTTCGGTCTCGGGCGAGGGACTAGCGGCGCTGTCGCTGCAAGAGTTAAGCGCTGCGGCGATGGGTATCAGGAGAATGAGAAGGACGTGTTTCATGAGGGGGAAGAGTCAGGGTTTTGATGAATTGAGAATGATAAGACTTCCGGGGGCACCGGTGAGTTCCTCGAGCTTGAGCGCCGCCTCGAGGGTCTGGGAGCGGGCTTCGTTGACGGCTTCCACCGCTTCGAGATATTTGTCCTGGAGCTCCACGAAGGTGCTCATGGGAACGGCACCGAGACGGAAGTGCCGATCCGCCAAGGCGGCCGCTTCTCCGAATTTGGCGACCGCGTCACCCTTCCAGAGGGAGACGCGCGATTGCTGGGTTTTGAACATCAACATGGATTCCGTCACCTGACGTTCCACCTCCCGCTGCGCCACGCCGAGGCTGGCCTGCGCCTGCGTCTGTCGGGCTTCAGCCGCGGTCACTTCCGCCTTGCCCGATTTCCAGAAAGGCAGGGGAAGGGAAATGCCGATGCCTCCCGTCGTTTCGTCCTCAAGGCCGTTCTCGCGTTCCACGAAGGGGCCGACGACAATGGCGGGATAGCGTTCGTTTTTGGCCAGCTCCACTTTGAACCCCTGTTGCTCGAGTTCCGCGTGAAGGATGCGAAGGTCATAGTGATTCTGCATCGCAGCGGAGAGGAGCTGGTTCAAGGAAGGAACCGCCTTCAGGGAGAACGAGGATCGCTCCACCACAATCGGCGTGTCGGGTCTCCGGCCCATCAGTTGATTCAACTCAAGAAGTGCTGTCTGAACGGCCACCGCAGCAGTGGCGGCATGTGATTCCGCAACCAGAGCGGCCGCCTCGACCGTGACAACTTCCAACTGGGGTGCGATGCCCGCCGGTTCCCGCTGGACGAGGACGTCACGCAGGGAGGAATGGCGCGTCGCCACCTCTTCGGCAGCGGCCGAAATGTCTTGTTGTGCGGCCAGAGTGGTGGCCAGCACCCGCACTCGTGAGGCAAGGTGGAAGCGGAAACGTTCGAGTCCCAGCTCGGCAAGAGTGATGTCCCGATTTGCGATCGCTTTGCGGAGTCCGAGGCGTCCCGGCCACTCCAGTGGTTGGGCCAGCTCCGCCGAGAAGGCGAGACCGTTCGAGCGGGCATCGGAGGAGGTAACGCGCTTCCTTCCGATCTCAAGACTGAGTTCGGGATTCGAAGGGCGGCCAGCCGTGCTCCGGGTCGCCCGTGCGTGGGCGATTTCTGCTTCGTAAAAGCGCACCTCCGGGTTGGCCTCGAGTGCACGGGAAACAAGTTCGGACACAGAAATGGTTTTCGGCTTCTCGTTCGCTGCTGAAAGGGTCGCGAGGGTCGATAGTAGGGTGATGGAAAAGAATGGAGTTCGCATGGTGGCGGTGAAATTCGGACTGACGATATGAACCAACCGTCTCGATCGGAGACGAGCGTGCGCCACCCGAGAACTGGGCGGCACGGGGACTCCGTCGCATCATCAGCCACCTGGACGAATCCGGGCAACAGGGCGGGGAGTCTCAGGCCAACGCCGACGGGGCGCGGGCCGGGAGAGAAGTGCGATGGGCAAAGGCCCAAGTCGGAGAAAGCTCCGGTGGGGCCTCGGTTAGGAAGTGGGAGAGGGAGACATCAAGGTCCCCGGAATCCTTCGGGATCGCCGCACCGGGGGCAAGGATCTGGTGCTCGGCAAGGAGGACGGCAGGCAGGTAAACCGTCTCCGGAACCTGACTATGAGCGATCGAGTCGCTCGGGCAGGAAAGCGGATTTTTCTCGTCATCGCCGCCCTGATCGTGACTGGGGCAGCACCCGCTCGCTTCCGAGGAGCTTGTTTCCAACAAATGGCAGCACATCGAAGCCGGCACGATCAGTGCCAACATCAGAAGGGTTACAATTTGCCAGAAACGTCTCATCAAAACTCCGTCGGTACTATCTGCACCATTTTACCGGAGTCAAGGGAGAGTTCGCCGGACGGGCCATCGCGAAGTTGTCGAGCTTGCAGTAAGCGTTGGAGGAAGGCGGTGGCGCCCCCGAAGGGGTGGACCAGCCCTGCCCCATGTTCAGCCCCCTGCGACCGACACTCCCGAATGCGTGAAGGAGGTCCGGTCCGGGAAAATCGCCTGCACTTAAGGGGCGGTTTTCTTTAGCTATCAGTCCTCCCGCACCCTGCGGGGTAAACGCCTGGAATTCCTCTGTCCCTCTGGTCCCAGCCCAGACAGGAGCGGGGATAGAGCAGATCGCCCCCCTGCGGGGTAATGAGTGAAATCGGCGGCTACTTCCCCCCGGCCATGAGGTCATCGAGGGAAGCTTTCAGCTGTCTGTGGGAAGGAAGCAATTCGTCTGAGGATACGCCGAGAACTTCGCTCAGGACAGAGAGCTCGAAGTCATAGACGGATCGTATCTGGGACTCGATCTTGGCAACGGTCACTCGATCAAAAGAATGGAGCCCGGCCAATTGAAGGCGTGCCGCCAGCTGATCCTGAGTCAGCTCTTTCTTCTTTCGTAGTGTTCGAACCTGAGGCCCGACGCAGTTGCGGAATCGTTTCGCCATGAAAGTTCCCGTTCGGGAACTTGACTTTCAGGCGGAACTTGGGTCTTTTGGTTCCCTGAGGGGAACACGGCGAGATTTGTATGAGCGAGGAGAAGCAAAGGCGAGTTGACGCCGTGGCGGGCAAAGGAGCTTGGGTTGCCGTGTTTTGCTGGACCGGGATCTATCTGCTTCGACTCCTAATTGGGCTCGCTGCGGCAGCAGTGATCGTGGGGATTTTCGTAACCAGTCGATTGTCCTATGCAACAACTTCTTCTGCTGCTTGGAGTCCTTTTGTCGGCCTCCTGATGCTCGCGCTCGTCATCGCAACGGTCACCTTCCTCCCGCCCTGGCGAGGGCTGGAGAAGGTCAATATTCGTGGCTTAGCCAACACCGTGGCAGCGACCAGGAAGCTTCTGATTCCCGCCATCTTGTTTCAGCTCTTAGTCCCTCTGCGCGGAGAGCTGAGTTTCGGTATCGCCAATTTCTTTGTGGCAGTCGGTGTTTGCTATCTCGTCACCTTGGCTCAGGATTTCGACCGCCGCAGCCAGTTCGTAGCGCTGCTGATTGCAGGAGGTCAGGCGATTTCCCTGTGTCTTGCCTCCATGATTTTGGACCCCGACGCTCCCATCGACAGATGGCAGGTCAAAACGGCAGTCTGGCTTGGAGCGGTTCCTCCGGTGGTGCTGATGGTGATTTTATACAAGCGGAGCCATCAATTTCTCCCGGGGAGTTCTCCGGAAAAACTCGTGTCCGCGAACAAGGAGGGCGGCCGATGAGTTCCGGATGCGTCCGCGATGCGGAGGCGGCGACCTCCGCGAGTTTGCCGGAGCGGCCCGGGCTGATGATGGGTCTGGCTTCCTTTGCACTCGTTACCTGTCTGATTCCGATCCTTTCCCTGCCGGCTGCTGTGGGAGCGTTGGTCATGGCGATTCGTCGGGCGAAGAACCCGAATATTCGGTTCTCTGTCCTCGCAGCGATGGCAATGGCAGCGATTTCCATTCCGGTCGCGCTTGTCAGCGCCGTGGATGGTGCAATGCAAGCCCATGCCTTCAACCAGATACAGCGCGTTCACCTTCAGATGGGCCACGTGATGAGCGAGGAAATCAAATCTGGAAAACACACGCAACAGATGGTGCAGCAGTTGGCCACGATCGACGTGTCGGCCTGCCCGGAGGATTACCAGGAAGTCTACCGAGAGATGATCGAGATCTTCACCATCCTTGCCTTTCATGCGGCGAGAAACGAGGAGATTGGAACAAAGGTGCGATTCTTTCTGGAGACTTTAATCGAATCTTTCGGGGGCGACCTTTCGGCCCTCGAAGACATTCGAATTCAAGACGAACAATTGCAGCTCCGACTCGAACTGGTTGCGAACAAACTGAGGCTTGTCTGTGCCAAATATGGGATCGTCATGGCCGACGAGACGGCGCAGTAGAATTCGAAAACGTGCGACCATGAACGCAGGAAATCAAAATCGTCGCGCTCAACACAGAGCTTCCGTCCTAAAAACCTGGTCCCAGATCATCGGGGTGGCCTGTGCTTTTCTCATCATGCTCCCAAGGTGCGTAGGTTGTAAGTCCCCAGTCGACCGATTCTGGGAGAAGAAACAGAAGAACAATCTAGAGGAGTTTATGCGCAACGATCACAGAATGCAGGAGATGCAGAAGAAGCTCTACGAGGAGATGCAGGAAACGATCCGAAAGTCAAAAGGGTGATTTGCTCGAATCGTTCGGAGGCGACACGTCCGGTCTCGAAGACACCCTACTCTCCTCAAGACGAGGGTCCCGGGGATGGCAACTTTCAGGTTTGCAGCTGACGGCAGACAAGATTCCCTGACCGCCCCCCTTCCCTGCCTTCGGCCGAGCAGGCGCGAAAATAACGGCCCGCTTTCCGCCCCTTTACCTCTTGCCGTGGGTGCTGCCCTCCGTTAGAACCAAGGTGCCCAACCTTCCCGCTCGACCTTTTATCGCCCCGACCATCGCCGCCCCCTCCCCTATGGACGCTCTTTCTCTCCACTCGACGATCCTGGCAGGATACGAGGACTACATCCGGAGCTTCATCGACATTCACGACGAAGACATCCGGACGGAAGTCGAGAAGGCCCTCAACACCGGGAAACTCTGGCCGCAGCCGCTGATCCAGTTCAACCCGTCCTTCGAGAAGCATGGCTCCGTCGAGGCCCTCGTCGCCGACGGCACTCTGGACTCCGAGGTCGGGCGGGTCTTTTCGGGCTTCTCGCTCTACAGTCACCAGATCGAGGCGATGCGGCTGGGGTCCAAGCCACGCAGCTTTGTCGTGACCTCGGGGACGGGCTCCGGCAAATCTCTCACTTACCTCGGTTCGATCTTCAATCATCTCTTCCGATCCGGCACGGGCAAGGGGGTTCAGGCCATCCTCGTCTACCCGATGAACGCGCTGATCAATTCCCAGGTTGAAGAGTTGAAAAAGCTGGCCACCGGGTATGAGGCAGTCGCGGGCAAGGACTTTCCCATCCGTTTCGGTGCCTACACCGGACAGACCTCTTCCGACGCGAGGAAGGCCCTCCTCGACAACCTCCCGGACATCCTGTTGACGAACTACATGATGCTGGAACTGCTCCTCACCCGCCACGGGGAGGTCAAGATCCGGGATTCCATCTACGTCTCTCTGAAGTTCCTCGTGTTCGACGAGCTGCACACCTACCGTGGGCGCCAGGGGGCGGACGTGGGTATGCTCATCCGCCGGATTCGGGGGTGTTGCGAGTCGAAGATCACTATGATCGGAACCTCGGCAACGATGGTGTCCGGTGGTAGCGTGCAGGATCAGCGCGAGGCGGTCGCCGAGGTCGCGGGCGAGATCTTCGGAGAGCCTTTCGAATCCGATCAGGTGGTGGTCGAGACCCTCGCTCGTTCACTCCCGGGTTCCGCCTCCCTGCCCTCCGCTCAAGAGCTCGCCGCAGCCATCGCGACTCCGATTCCCGAAACGTCATCCGTTGAAGACTTGGCCGCACATCCGACCGCGCTCTGGCTGGAAGGGCGGATCGCCTTGGACGTGGACGCCTCGCAGGAGAATCGGCTGAAGCGCGGCACTCCCCGCGAGCTGGCGGAACTCGCGTCGGCCCTCGCCGAAGACAGCGGTATCGATGAAGCTCTTTGCAAAAGTCACTTGAGAGCCCTGCTCCTGTGGATCAGCGATATCAATCTCAAGCTTGTCGAATCCGGCGAGCGCTACACCCTTCTGCCGTTCCGGCTGCATCAGTTCTTCGCCCAGACTGGATCCGTCTATGCGACCCTCGGCGAAGCAAAACCCGGCGGGCGCTTCATCACCCTGGAGCCCGGCGTGCATCACTCCGATCCTTCGGGAGAGCGATTCATCTTCCCCCACGTCTTCAGCCGAGCATCGGGAATGACCTACATCTGCGTTTTCCACGACACAAAGTCTGGCAAACTCCTGCCCCGCGACTTCACCAACCAAGAACCCCAGACTGACCAAGTCGCCGGTTACATCATTCCCGGCGGACTCGAGATCTGGAATCCCGACGAAGATCTCGAAAATCTTCCCCCGGCCTGGATCCAGAACCTCGATGCGA
>CALDKL010000525.1 GCA_937898895.1 uncultured Verrucomicrobiae bacterium
TATGAAAGACTCATCGAGGTGTTCGCCGGAGGCGGCCGTCGGGTCATTCTCATCGAACCGGTTCCCTTCGAGAAATCGGATCTGCCGAACGGCCCCGATTTACCCTCACACAACACTCAACTCGCTGCCTACACTGCCGCGATACGAAAGCTTGCCGAGAAGCGGAGCTTGCCGTTCCTCGTCCTCACCAGGGAAGGGGAAGATCGTCCCTCCCTCACCTCGAACGGAATCCATCTCAGTGAGGACGGCCACCGTTTTGTTGCTTTGCGGATTGTCGAGGGTCTGGGCCTCGCCCCGGAAGCGGACGAAGCCCTTGTCGCCGCGTATCGCGAAATGAGGGAGTTCGAGCGTCTCTGGTTCGATTTCTGGAGACCCATGAATTGGTCTTTTCTCAAGGGCGACCGCACCCAGGTGCCCTACTCCCGCGACTGGCGGGATCAGCAGAAACGGCTGTTTCCCGAGGAGATGCATGAGTTTCTCCCGCTTCTCGAGCAGGCCGAGAGAAATGTTCGTGCGTCCCTGACGAAACACCCCATTGTCCCCATCGTTGCGTCCTCCGCTGTCCCGGTCGTGCCGCCGACGGCCAAACCGCAATCACCCGAAGAGGAACTCGCCTCGTTCCGGATCCTCGACGGATTTGCGGTGAATCTCTTCGCCTCCGAGTCGGACGGAGTCATCAAACCGGTACAGATGCGATGGGATGAGCGCGGGCGTCTATGGGTCGCCTGTGCCCTCAGCTATCCGCAGATCAAGCCTGGGGAAAGGGCCAACGACTACGTTCTCGTCTGCGAGGATACCGACGGTGACGGGAAGGCGGATCGGTTTCACAAATTCGTCGAAGGTCTCTTCATGCCCGCCGGGATTGAATTCGGCGACGGCGGCCTCTATGTCGCCCAGGGCACCGAACTGGTTCATTTCGCGGACACAGACAACGATGGAAAGGCCGATGAGCGCCGCCTCGTTCTCGGAGGATTTGGCACGGCGGACTCGCACCAGATGATCAACTGCCTCAACCGGGGCTTCGGTGGCGAATTGTGGTTCACCCAGGGACATCACATCTATTCGCGGGTCGAGACTCCCTATGGCATCGAGACCCTGAATCGCGCCGGAGTATGGCGCTGGCGGCCCCGCAGCGGACATCTCGACCCGTTTTTCCAATGGTCCTCCGCCGGGGCGAACTGCTGGGGCGTCGTCACGACCCGCTATGGCCAGCCCTTTCACAAGAGCGGTGCGAACATCGGTGCCTACTACAGCACGCCTGGTCTCGTCCGCTCGAATCTCGCCGTCGACAGCCGTGCCATGAACCTCTGCCTCGCACCGATCAAACAGGTTGGCATGGAGTTTCTCGAGAGCAGTCACTTCCCCGAGGCGATGCAGGGCCGCATCCTCATCGGGGGATACTACGGCAACACCCTCGAGCAGCATGCGCTGCGATATGAGGAGCGCTCCGGACTCTTTTCCACCGAGTTGCTGCCGAATCTGATCGAGACGAACAACAAGGTCTTTCGCCCGATCGAGGTGCGCACCGGACCCGATGGCGCGATCTATGTCGTGGATTGGTACAATCCGATCATCGGCCACTACCAGGCATCCTACCGTCACCCCGACCGCGACAAGGAACATGGCCGCATCTGGCGTCTGACTGCAAAGGGTCGGCCCCTGACAAAACCCTCTTCGCTCGCCGAGGCGACCCTGTCGGATTTGCTCGGGAAACTCGATTCAAAGGAGCGGTGGGAGCGCGAGCAAGTGAAGCGCCTCCTCTGCGAGCGCCCCGGCGGCGAAGTCGTTGCCGCCCTTGACGCATGGGTGCCTTCTCTGAACTCCGGTGGGGAAACCGACGAATTCCGCCGCCTTCAGGCCCTCTCGATCTACGAGGCCCACGAGGCACCGCGACCGGAGTTGTTGAAGGGGCTGCTCGGTTCCGCCGATGCGAAGATCCGCGCCTACTCCACCCGCGCCCTCTCCACCTGGGCGCGCGACGGACGGCTGCCCGGGGCTCTCGCCTTGCTCGAGGCCCGGATCGCCGACGAAGATCCGCTCGTCCGCCTCGAGGCCATCGTCGCGTGCAGTTATCTGGAGGAGCCCAGGGCCGCCATGATCGCGGCCCGATCACTTGATGCGGACTTCAACGCCTACCACCGACATGCCCTCACCAAGACCCTTCATGCCACGCACCGAATCTGGGCACCGCTCTTGAGCAGGGGGGAATTCTCTTTTGAAAAAGACGAACACCTCCTCTTCGCTCTCCGGAACGGCTGGGTCGAAAACAATCCAGATGATTTCAGCCATCTCAGTGGCGGGGCGGTCGACTATCATCCGCAGGCGGCTTCCCGAGAGGTCCGCACCGTCATCCTGCGGCAGATCGAGAAGGCGAGCAATGACCCTGCTCGCGAAACGATCTGGCTGGGCGCCCTCGCGAGTTCCGCCACCCCGGCAGACCTGCCGATGCTCCTCGAACGCGGTGCGAAGCATCCGGAGTTGCTCGCCGCCATTCGGATCTCTCCCGATTCTGACCCCACCGCTCTCCTTGCGCCGCTATGGGCCCATGTCGATCCCGCAGTGCAAAAGGAAGTGGTGCGTTTGTCAGGATTGTGGAAGGCGCGGAGCTTCACGGATCGCATCCGCGTCCTTGCCTTTGACGAGCATTCGCCGTTGCGCGACGTTGCCTTTGAGTCCCTCCTCATCCTCGATCCGGATGCCGCCGTGGCAAGGAGGCTCGCATCGCTCCGCCAGATCTCCGATCCGGCCGCCGCCGCGCCTCTTCTGACCTCCCTTCTCGTCCGGGCAGAGGGACGGGCGGCTCTCGTCCGCGCCCTAGAGAAGCCCGATGGGCTGCCTGCTGCCGCCGCGAAGACCGCGCTCGAGTCGCTCCATCAGATCGGCCGCGCCGAGCCCGACCTGACGGGTCCGCTCATGAAATTGGCCGGGCTCAATGCCGCTCTCCCCGTCTACACGAAGGAGTATGTCGCCAGGCTCGTGAAGGCGGCACGCACCTCCGGAGACGCCGCCGAAGGGAAAAGGATATACGAATCGGCCGGCTGCATCGCCTGTCATATCCCAGGGCCGAACCAGAGCAGGATCGGACCGGATCTCAGCGCGATCAGTCGAGGCTTGCCCCCCGAACTCCTCGTTACCGAACTTGTCTGGCCGGCTCTCAACGTCAAAGAGGGCTACGAGGCCGCGACCGTCACCCGGAAGGACGGCACCGTCGTCACCGGCTTCAGGCAGACGGAGACCGCCGAGGCCATTGCCATTCGCGACCTCGCCACGGGCGAGGTGAAGACCATCCCCAGGGCCGAGATCGGGGAAGTCCGGACGGGCGGAACGGTGATGCCGGACGGTCTCACCGCCGGGATGGAGGAACGACAGTTGGCGCATCTGGTACGCTATCTGATGAGCCTGGGGGCCGAGTGAGGGAAGCCGGTGCAGGAGCGGCGTTGGCGCTTCCTGAAACAAGACTTGCGGGCGCTTGTGAAATTTTTCACAAATTCACCTTGCGCACGTTCGGAGCGTGTTTAGGATGCCGCCCTCCCGCGAAGGCGACGCACTTTCGCGGCCCCCCCCGAGAGCGCTCCCCCCGTGTGCTCCCGTTCACGATGGCTCTATCCACTTCCATGCTTTCCCTCGACATTCTGCCGATCCTCGCCGCCGGGGGGATCGGGGCGCCGACTTTGCCGGATCTGGGCTGGTTCACCAACTCGATTTTTGTCGCCGTCGTCGTCACGGTCAGCATCCTCCTGTTCACGCGCATGGCCACAAAGCGCATGGAACTGATCCCCGGAGCAAAACAGAACCTCGTCGAATACCTCATCGAATTTCTCTACGGCCAGGTCGAGGGCATTGTCGGCAAGCACGTCGCTCCGAAAGCCTTTCCGCTCCTCGCCACGCTCTTTATTTTTATTCTCTGTTCGAACTGGTTCGGGCTGCTCCCCGGAGTCGGGACGATGGGCTTCGGAGAGGGGCCGACAAAACATTTCCTCACCCTCGACACAAGCGTGGTTGACAGTCACGGGCACGCGACCTACACGCCCCTGCTGCGTCCCGCGACGGCCGACCTGAACATGACCCTGGCTCTCGCGGCGGTGTTCATGCTGGTGTGGTTGTATCTCTCGGTGAAGGAACTCGGCGTATGGGGCACTATCGTTCACATCTTCGGGCCGAAGGGTGGTCTCCAGGGGGCTTTGAAATATGCCCTGATGCCGATCTTCATCTTTGTCGGGATCATCGAAGTAGTTTCGATCATCTTCCGCCCGATGTCGCTCTCGTTGCGGCTTCTCGGAAATATCTTTGCGGGGGAAACGCTCCTGCACACGATGGGAGAACTCGGAAAGCCAATTGGCTTCCCTGGGTGGGTCGCCTGGCTTTCCTCGGTAGTCTTCCCGCTGCCATTCTATTTCATGGAGATCCTCGTCGGGGCTCTTCAGGCGACGGTCTTCTCTCTGCTCTGTGCGGTCTATATCAAGCTCGCGACGACCCATGAGGAGGGCGAGCATCACTGAGACACGGCTTTTGCCATCGTGACCATGCCGTGAGCGTGGGCGATGGCACGCAACACCCAATACCAAATCCAGAAACGAATATGATCCAAATCGTCACCACCCTCGCCGAAGCCGCCGCTGCTTCCGGTGCCTTCAACGGAAACTTCGCCCTCGGTATCGCCGGTGCCGGCGCCGGTATCGGCCTCGGCCTCATCGGCATGGCGTCCGCCCAGGCGGTCGGCCGCAACCCCAGTGCCTTCGGCAACATCCTGACCATCGGCATCATCGGGATGGCGCTCGCTGAGGCCATCGCGATCTACGCCTTCATCATGGCCCTGCAAGGCTGATTGGTTTTCCGGATCGGTCTGCGGTTCCCGAAGAGCCGCAGGCCGCCCCAATTCTCCCGCAGGGGAGCCCTTTCCCAACATTTGTAATCCTCAACTCCCGCGACGATGGCTGACATTCTAAAGACGTTCGGGCTCGACTGGCCGAAGTTCCTGGCTCAGGTGATCATTGTGCTGGTCGTCTACTTCATTCTCGCGAAGTACGCATTTGGACCGGTCCTCGCCATGCTCGAGGTGCGCCGCCGCCGGATCGCCGAGGGTGAGGCCAATCTCGAGACGATCAAAGCCGAGATGGGCAAAGCCGAAGAGAAGGTGCGCGGCATGCTTGACAAGGCGAATGCCGATGCCGAGCGACTCATTGCCGAGGCACGCGACAGCGCCGAGGCCGTCCGAAATCAGAAGACCCAGGAGGCCATCAAGGAGGCCCAGTCCATCCTCGAAAAGGCGCGCGACGCATCGCGTCTCGAGCATGAAGCGACGATGAACGAACTGAAGCGCGACTTTGGCCGCCTCGTCATCGACGCGACCTCGAAAGTCACCGGCAAGGTCCTCGACGAGAAGGACCAGAAACGCATCAACGAGGAGGCAGTGGGCCAGGTCGCCCTCTGATCCGATCACTAGGCGACTCCCTTTTCCCTTCCACCGTCCATGAAATCACGCAAAGAGGCCCTGCGAACCGCGAAGAAGATCTTCGCTGCTTCTCTGACGGACGGTCGCCTCGATGAGTCGCTGGTGAAGCGGGTGGTGGCAAAACTCTCTTCTTCGCGTCCTCGCGGGTATCAGGAAGTGGCGGATGCCTATTGGCGTCTCGTCCGGCTCGAGGTGGAGAAGAACCGCGCCGTCGTGCAGAGTGCGGTGGCTCTCGACGAGCCCACCAGGGCGCGCCTTACCGCCGACCTGAAGAAAAAATACGGATCGCAGATCGCCCCGGAGTTTTCCGTCCATCCCGAGCTGTTGGGTGGAATGAAAATTCGCGTCGGCAGCGATGTCTGGGACGGATCCGTGAAAAACCGCCTCGAGCGGCTCTCCGAACAATTCAACTGACCAACACTGACTCAACCGATTCACCTGACGCCACGTCATGAGCAACATCCTCCAGGAACTGGAATCTGAAATCGCCGCACTCAAGACCTCTGTGTCCAAATCGAACGTGGGCATTGTCCGCGAGATCGGTGACGGCATCGCCAAAGTCGAAGGACTCAGCGACGTCATGCTGAACGAAATGATCGAGTTTCCGGGTGGTCTCTACGGGCTCGCTCTGAACCTCGAAGAAACCGAAGTCGGCTGCATTCTCCTCGGCGATGGCCTTCATGTGAAGGAAGGCGACGAAGTCAAATCGACCGGACGCCTTCTCTCCGTGCCCGTGGGCAAGGAAATGCTGGGCCGGGTCGTCAACTCCCTCGGCCAGGCCGTCGATGGCAAAGGTGAGATCAAGACGAGCGCCACCTATCCTGTGGAGAAAATCGCCCCCGGCATCATTTCCCGGCAGTCGGTCAGCGTTCCGGTGCAGACCGGAATTCTCCCCGTCGATGCGATGATCCCGATCGGACGCGGTCAGCGGGAACTCATCATCGGTGACCGTTCCACCGGAAAGACCACCGTGGCGGTCGATACGATCATTTCCCAGGCTCGCCAGAACCGCGCTGCGGAGGAGGGCACTCTCAAGGGGCACAAGCCGCTCTATTGTATCTACGTGGCCATCGGCCAGAAGCTCGCCAACGTGGCGCGCACCATCGCCACTCTCGAGGCGGAAGGTGCGATGGACTACACTTGTGTCGTGGTGGCCTCGGCGTCCGATTCCGCGACGAACCAATACCTCGCTCCCTATGCCGGTGCCTCCATCGGGGAGTGGTTCATGGACAACGGCATGGATGCGCTCATCGTCTACGACGATCTTTCGAAGCACGCCGTGGCGTATCGTCAGGTCTCACTCGTCCTTCGGCGGCCCTCGGGGCGCGAGGCGTATCCCGGCGACGTGTTCTATCTCCACAGCCGCTTGCTAGAGCGCGCCGCCCGTCTCAACGAGGCCAACGGTGGCGGGTCGCTCACGGCTCTTCCCATCATTGAAACGCAGGCTGGCGACGTTTCGGCGTACATTCCCACGAACGTCATTTCGATCACCGACGGTCAGATCTATCTGGAAACCGACTTGTTCTACCAGGGGATTCGCCCCGCCATTTCCGTCGGTCTCTCCG
>CALDKL010000526.1 GCA_937898895.1 uncultured Verrucomicrobiae bacterium
TGGAGGACACGCACGATTGACCCGGCACCATCGCGACCGACACCCCGCGTCTTCACCGGCAAAACCTGATATCCCCCCAATTTATGAAAACTATCCCGCACATTTTTCTCCTCTACGCGCTGCTCGCGTGTCTCTTCCCCTTTTCCAGCGCCGAGGCGAGACGCACGCGAGGAACGGCAATGACGGGACTCGTCAAGAGCATCGATCATGAATCCCGGCGGATCGTTTTCTCGCAGGATGGCGGCCCGGTCCGGCAGTTCGTTTACACGCGATGGGCCACCTACTGGCAGGACCGTTCGGAGACTCCGATCTCACTTCTCAGCGCAGGCACGAGAATCCGAACGACTCTCCACAATCCACTCTTCGGGCCAGATTTCGTCACCCGGATTGTCCTGCTGAACCAACGAGGGTGAGTCATGAATCCAAAACGCAGGAAGAGCGCATCAACATCATGAACACAACATCCCGATCCACACAAAGCGGCCGGAGTCTCCTCCGCGGAATTTCCTCCCATATTGTCTGCGTCTTGCTCACCACCTCAATGGCAGCGCTTGAGGTTTGAAGACGACTCGCCCTACCTTGCCAACTCGTGACTCAACATGCATGAGAGCGTCATCTCAGCATACCAATAAAAAGCCCATCAGAGATCGCTCTCTGATGGGCTCATTGAACCAATCAAGTTCTCAACTCTCTCACTTAGCGACGGCCATGGCCGCCAAAATCGATATGAAACCCCGGCGAGCTAATATGAACGGAGCTACGCCCGTTGCCATGGCTATATCCATGGCCGGAGCTGTGCCCGTTGCTGTGGCCGGAACCATTTCCGCTGCCGTGGCTGGAACCATGACCGGAGCTATGGCCACCACCATGACTGTTTCCATGGCCGGAACCATGCGCATTGCCGTGGCCGGAGCTATGGCCGCCGCCATGACTGTTTCCATGGCCGGAGCCATGCCCGTTGCCGTGGCCGGAACCATGACCGGAGCTATGCCCGTTGCCATGACTGGAATGATGATCTCCAGCCTGCAGTGCGGCGGGAGTGAAGAAGACGAAGCTGGCGGTAATCGACAGGATGGGGATGATCCTTTTCATATTGAGTTGTTTTTGGGTTTGAGTTTTTGCCGACGAAAAGCGGTATGTAGGACTGACGAGGTTCTGTCGCGCTTATTCAGTTGATTCCGCTTTTATGAAAAATTCATTTTGTTCTTCATCACACTCGCGCCACGAACTTGACCTATGAGCACACAAGACCACTCCTTATCTAAATCCAAATCCTGCGGTTCCTGCGAGCACGGTCATGACGACACGCCTCTTCCACAGGGGGCTCTCGTCATCGCTTCGGGGATTCTCACCGGCATCGGTCTGATCTTGCATTGGACCCACGCAGGCCCCGGCTGGCTCACCATCGCCGCCTTCGCCGCCGCCACTCTTGCGGGAGGTGCGCTCGTCTTTCCCGCTGCCTGGGAAGCCTTGAGGAAACTCCGGCTCGATATCAACGTCCTCATGACCGTCGCCGTCACCGGCGCGTGGATCATCGGAGAATATGCCGAAGCCGCGAGCGTCGTCTTTCTCTTCGCTCTCTCGGAACTGCTCGAATCCTGGGCGGCGGGACGTGCCCGGCGAGCTGTCGATGCCTTGCTGAAGCTCTCACCCCCAACCGCCCTCGTCCGCTTGCCCGATGGATCCGAAAAAGAAACCCCGGTCGAGGAAGTCGAAGTCGGGACCGAAATCCTGATCAAAAGCGGCAGTCGCATCCCCCTCGATGCCGAAGTCATCTCGGGAAGTTCCAGCGTCAATCAGGCCCCCATTACCGGGGAGTCCTTGCCCGTCGAGAAACAGGCCGGTGACACGGTTTACGCGGGCACGGTGAATGGCGAGGGCTCGCTCGTCGTCCGGGTTTCCAAACCGGCCGCCGCCTCCACTCTGGCACGCATCATCCAACTCGTGGGAGAGGCTGAGGAAAACAAACCGCCGACCCAGCGTTTCGTGGACCGTTTCGCGGCGATCTACACGCCGGCGGTCTTTATCCTCGCGATTCTCGTGGCGCTCGTCCCGCCGCTGATGTTCGGACAACCGTGGCAGTTCTGGATCTACCGGTCTCTCGTCTTGCTGGTCATCGCCTGTCCCTGCGCTCTCGTCATCGCGACGCCTGTCAGTATTGTCTCCGGCCTCACCGCCCTCGCCCGTCGTGGCGTCCTCGTGAAGGGAGGAGTGCATCTCGAGTCGGTCGGAAAACTCCGTGCGCTCGCCGTCGACAAGACCGGCACCATCACCCAGGGAACACCGAAGGTTGTCGGGATCGTTTCACAGTCCGCTCTCTCCGAGGATGAAATCCTTGCCCGGGCCGCCGCCATCAACAGTCATTCCGAACACCCCATCGCCATCGCCATCACCGAGGCGGCACGGGCGAAGGGCTTGGCGATACCGCCCATCGAGAACTACGTTTCCATCACCGGGCGCGGCGCCACGGCGACGATAGAGGGTCATCCCCATTTCATCGGAAACCACAAATTGACGCATGAGACCGGTCTCTGCGGTCCCGGGATCGAAGGCATTCTCTCCTCCATCGAGGAAAAGGGGCAGTCCCTCGCCGTGATTGTCCACGCGCCGCACGATGGATGTGACGGAGAGATCCTCGGCATCATCGCCATCGCCGACACACTGAGGCCCGAGGTGGTCGAGGCGCTACGCCAGATCCACTCGGCTGGAATCGAGGAGGTCATCATGCTCAGCGGCGACAACCAGCGGACCGCCTCCACCATCGCCAAACAAGCGGGCATCGACGAGGCATTCGGCGATCTCCTGCCGGAGAAAAAAGTCGATCACATCCGCCGTCTCGTGGAAAAATATCGTCACGTCGGCATGATCGGTGACGGGGTGAACGACGCGCCCGCCCTTGCCATCGCCTCTGTTGGATTTGCGATGGGTGCGATCGGCAGTGACACGGCGATCGAGACTGCCGACATCGCCTTGATGAAGGACGACCTGCGCAAGGTCGCCGAAACGGTCCGCATCGGGCGACGCACTGTCCGCATCATTCAGTTCAACGTGGCCTTTGCCCTCTCCATCAAGGCGCTTTTTCTCACCCTCGCGTTCCTCGACATGGCAGGACTCTGGCTCGCCATTCTCGCGGACACGGGAGCGACCCTGCTGGTGATTTTGAATTCCCTCCGTCTGCTTGGAGGAGTGACACGGGACGAGGTGTGATGGTCCTGTGGCGGCGAGTTTGCGCCTTCCGGATCGACTTCATGCATTTGGATTTGCCAGTCGCCGCATTCTACCGCCAACCTAAATCCCGGATGGGTCAAGAGTGCGCCACCAACTGAAACCACCTCACTGGATAGTTCTCCTCCCCGGGTTGGCTGGGCCGGTTCCGTTCCCACGTCAACTCGAATCCCGAGGATCGCAGAAGGGCCGGGTAGTTGTGTGAGAACGCAAACTCGTGCCCGTATGGGAGCGAAAGTTGTTCGGTCTCGAGGTCGTGGTCGGTCGCAATGGACTCGGTGATAGCGACAAGGCAGGGTGCGCAGAGGAGTCGAAGTTCGCTGAAAAGATTGCGGAGCTCGTCCTCGAGGAGGTATTCGAAGACTCCGCCGTTTGTCACGAGCACGGTTCTTGGCGCGGGGTTGGCCCGGAGCCAGCCGAGCAGGTCGCCCTCATGGAAAAAGAGCCGGGATGAGTCGCGGTGCCTTTCACGGCACCTTTGGATTTCGCGGGCGTTGAGGTCCACACCGTGAAATGTCGCGATTCCGGGGAGCTTCTCCGACAACCATTCGAGCACCTTCCCGTCTCCGGATCCCACTTCGACCAGGCGTATAGGCCCATTGCCGAGCAGGGGCAGCGACTCGGCGATACGATCCGCGATGACAGCGTGGTGACAAAGGAACAGCTCCTCGAAGCGATGGGCAAAACCCTCGTAGAATTCCGTCGAGGTTCCGGAGGACCAGTAATGGGTGAAGTAACGTCGAAGGGTCTCATGGTCTTTCCGGTCGACAGCGTTGAGGAGATGAGCGTTGCGGATGAGTTTGGCCGACGAGTTCCAGCTGGGGTCAAAGGGGCGCTCGTCAACTCTTTTGGCGAGACCGGGCCGGAGGCATCGGAGGAGATTCCCGACGGCTGCTTTCGCACGGCGGTGAAGAGGGAGGTCGGAGGTCGATCGATAGGCATTCATCAAATTTCAGGAAGCAGTCAGATTATCGGCTGGTTCGGTTCACGCAGAAGTCGAGAGGCGGATCCGCCGCAAGCGGAGCGCGTTGGCAATGACCGAGACCGACGAAAGCGACATGGCCGCACCTGCGATCATCGGGCTGAGGAGAGTCCCGGTGAACGGGTAGAGAATGCCTGCCGCAACGGGAATCCCCAGCGCATTGTAAACGAAGGCGAAAAAGAGATTTTGTCGGATATTGCGCATCACCGCCCGGCTGATCTCCACGGCCCGGCCGATCCCGGCGAGATCACCTTTCACGAGGGTGATCCCGGCGCTTTCGATGGCCACGTCCGTTCCCGTTCCCATCGCGATGCCGACGTGCGCCTCCGCGAGGGCAGGAGCGTCGTTGATGCCGTCCCCGGCCATCGCAACGATTCGTCCCTGGCTCTTCAGTTCCCGGACCAGGTGGATCTTGTCCTCGGGGCTGAGTCCGGCCCGGACCTCGTCAATACCCAGGGTGCGGCCAACCGCTTCGGCAGTAAGCTGATTGTCACCCGTCGCCATGATGACACGAATGCCACGACGGTGAAGGGCGGCGATGGCAGCGGGGGTCAATTCTTTGATCGGATCGGAGATGCCGAGGAGTCCCAGGGCACGGTCTCCAGAGGCGACCCAAACCACCGTTTGTGCCATCCCTTCTAAACGCAATGCCTCCGTTGTGAGCTCTTCGGGGATATTCACCGCGTGGTCGCGCAGGAAAACAGCCTTGCCCACGAGCGCCAGCGTTCCTTCGATCCGCCCGGAAACTCCGCCCCCGGTGGTGGACTCGAAGTCAACGACCTCGGGAAGCAGGAGTCCTTCATCTCTGGCCTCATCAACGATGGCGCGTGCCAGGGGATGTTCGGAACCGACCTCCAACGCGGCGGCGAGGGCGAGCATGCGGTCGGCATCCTCTCCCTCCGCTGCGAACCGGCTGGTGAGATGCGGCTTGCCGGCGGTGAGAGTTCCCGTCTTGTCGGTGATGAGAGTATCGACCCTTCCCGCCGTCTCGATGGCTTCGGCGTTTTTGATGAGGATGCCCGCCTGCGCGGCGCGTCCGACACCGACCATGATGGACATCGGGGTGGCGAGACCCAGGGCACAGGGACAGGCGATGATGAGAACGGCAACGGCATTGACGAGGGCGAAGGCCAATGCGGGGTCCGGTCCCCAGACGGCCCAGACCACGAAAGTGACGAGGGAGATGAGGATGACCGCCGGAACAAAATATCCCGCCACGGTGTCGGCGAGTTTCTGGATCGGCGCCCGGCTCCTCTGTGCTTCGCTCACCATGTGGACGATCCGGGATAGGAGGGTATCGCCGCCCACTTTCTCGGCACGCATGAGGAAGGTACCCGTCTGATTGACGGTGGCACCGATGACCGTGTCCCCCTCGGCCTTCGCGACGGGGATCGGTTCGCCGGTGATCATCGACTCGTCGACGTTGCTCCTTCCCGAGGTGACGACTCCGTCGATGGGGATCTTTTCACCCGGCCGGACCCGGAGGATGTCACCAATCTGAAGCTGATCGATCGGCACCTCTTCCTCTTGCTCATTCCTGAGTCGGTGGGCTGTCTTTGCGGCGAGACTGAGGAGGGCCTGAATGGCTTGACCCGTCCGGCTGCGGGCCTTGGCTTCGAGGAGTTGTCCGAGGAGGACAAGCACAGTGATGACGGCGGCGGCCTCGAAATAGAGTCCGACTTCGCCATGACTTCGGAAGGAATCCGGGAACAGTCCCGGTGCGATCACCGCCACCGCGCTGAAGAAATAGGCAGCCCCAACTCCCACGCCGATGAGAGTGAACATGTTGGGGCTCCGATTCAGGAGCGAGCGCCAGGCCTTGACGAAAAAGCTCCACCCTGCCCAGAGCACGACCGGGGTGGCAAAGGCGAACTCGATCCACTTCGAGATCGGTCGAGGAACGAATTCCAGGAGGTGCCACGAGGGAATCATCCCACCGATTGCGATGACGAGGACTGGAATCGTGAGCGCGAGGCCGATCCAGAATCGGCGAGAAAGACTGCGCATTTCCTTTGCCTCGTGGTCGTCGGAGTCGTCCACGGGCGACATGGGCTCGAGAGCCATCCCGCACTTCGGGCAATCGCCCGGATGGTCTTGAACCACCTCGGGGTGCATGGGGCAGGTGTAGAGCGTCTTCGACTGCCCCCGCCATGCCGGGTTTCGCTCCAGGGCCATGCCACATTTCGGACAGTCACCCGGTGCGTCGGAAGTCACGCCGGGGCACATCGGGCAGAAAAACTTCGAGGCCGGCGATGGCACGACCGTTTCGTGCCCTTCATGATCGTGATGCTGGCAACAGGAAGCTTTCTTGACTGGCTCCTGATCGGGCCTCGGGTTGGATAGTTCACTGCCTTGATTCATGAAGGACGCTCGGTGTGTTCAGTTGTGGTTGGTGGGGCGACCGTCCCGCGGGACGAAGAACCCGTCAGAAGGGGCTTCCTTCTGACGGGGATCGAGGTCAATGAATTTGCTTCAGGATCACTTCAGTTTGGCGAGGTACTTCGCCGGATCAGCCTCGAACTTCTTGATGCAGGATTTGCAGCAGAATTTGATCTCCTGCTCGTCGTAGACCTTCACGACCGGTTTTCCCATGCTGCCGAGTTCCTCGCCGGTGACAATGCAGACCTTCAGAGGATAGGGCGCGGTAGCCGCAAAGAGGAATCCGGCACCGAGCAGGCTGGAGAGTAGAATGAGTGTCTTTTTCATCGATGAATTATGGATTTTGTTTGGTGACGGCCAGAAAAACTCGCCGCCGATGAGATCTGGCACAACCGTTCCCCCAATTGAGGAACGGTTGTGCGTTTTTAGGATAGTTTGGCGATGGCTATCCGCTGGATAAGATTGTTAACGGCTTTCCGACTTCCCATTGTGGAGTTCGGAATCGCCACGCTGCAATCTCTCAGCGGGTGGTTTTCTTGGTGTGATAGTCGTTCTGATGTCCCGTGGACTTGCTACCGCTCTTCTTCGCTGCTTTCAGGCGAGCCGCCTGCCGTTCCTTTTGGAATTGTGACAGTCCGGGGATGTTGTCGGTGGGGCCAGCGGCACGACTGTAAGGCGCGGAGATGGCAAGCCCAACGGCAGTGATGATGATGGCGATGATGGCGGGTTGTTTATTCATTTTTGTTTTTTGTTTTGGGTTTTTGAAGGGTTGCTTTTAGTAAGGCAACTCCACATGGGTAAACGCCGGAAGGCGTTCAACCCCTCTAGGAATTTTTATATTGTTAATGCCATCGAAAATGCCGACATCTCCCTGTCTCCGCAGTGAAGATGCCGCCGCGAGGTGAAGCTCAACGGCGATCCACGGGACCCGGTATCTTCGAATCCCATCATTTCAGAATAACAAAGCCGCCATTAGGGTCGGCGTAGGCGGCGGGATAGCTCCACACCGGCAGGGTTTCGCCATCGCCCAAGGTGGTGACGCGCCCTTCGGGATCGAGCGTGTCCCAATGCAAAGTTCCGGCCTTCGACCAACCGGACCCGATGACGCTGGCGATGAGCGTCTCACCTCGCGCATTCCTCGCCATGACGGGATGTTTGGCGTCGGGCGGGCCGATTTTCCGCGTGCTCTCGCCGCCATCACCCAGGATGCCGGTGACGATCTGGCCGTCGTTTTCCCACGCGGCCCGGAGCGATGATGCGGTGGGCGAAAGGCTGGCACTGCTCATCGGGCACCTCGCGACCCGCCAGTCGTCGAGCTCTTCGAGATTGCTCTTTCCAGCCTTCGTCGTGATGACCGTCATGCCGCGTTCGTCCGGTGCTGTCGCCGCGCGATAGAGCACCGTCAGGGTGTCGTCGGCGGCCAAATGGGCGCGTAGCGAGCAGCAGGCACAGACCCCGGGCTGTCCGGCATTCAGCGGGGTGGGTTCCGAGAAAGTGCGGCCATCGTCGGCAGAATACCGCGCCCAGACGAGACGGGCGCTTTCGCCCTCCTCATCTGCCGGGGCGGCGTGCCAAACGACGGCGACATTCCCTTTTTCATTGGCGGCGATGGAGGCACCGCCATCGAGCGAGGTGGTGTCGCCCATTAGATTCTGCTGGGGGCTGAAGGCCTCCGCGCCGGGCTGGAGCCGGGCATGGAGCATGGGAGCACGCTTCATCATTTCCTTCTTTCCGCCCGTGCTGCCGTTCCAGATGACGTGCACGCTGCCATCTTTTCCCAGCGCGATCTGAGCCCCCCGGATCGTCCCGGAGGCGATGGCGGATCCCGCCTCGCTGTTCACCGTGACCGGCACGGACCAATCCACGCCATCGACCCGCCGTGTTGTGTAGCGGATGTCGCAGGACTTCGGATCGCCTTTGAGATAGACCAGATGCACGATGCCGTCTGCGGAGACGACGACCTGCGGTTGGAGGCCCGGCTCCGGCAAAGACTCGACCCGCACCTGAGCGTCGCTGCTGACGGTGATGAACCACAAGGACGAGAGAAAGAGGAGGAGTCGCTTCATGGAGGAGGGGCTGGTTTGGTATTATCATTTCCCGAGAGACTCGTGGAGCGAGCCCTTCTTGAACTCGCGCCCGCGCAGCCAGAGGAAGATCACGGGCGTGACGATGAGGATGTGGACGAGGCTGGAGATCATTCCGCCAATCACTGGGGTGGCGAGCGGTTTCATCACTTCGGCCCCCTGCCGGTGGCTCCACATGATGGGGAGCAGGGACGCGACGATGGTGGCGACGGTCATGACCTTGGGACGGAGACGAAGGCGAGCCCCATCCTTCACGGCCTGGACGAGATCCTCGTAGGTGAAGGCGCTCCCGAGTTTCGCCATGCGGTTTTTCACGGTTTCCTCGAGATAGACGACCATGACGACACCGGTTTGGACGGCCGTGCCGAAGAGGGCGATGTATCCGACCCAGACCGCTCCGTTGAAATTGTAGCCGAGGAGCTTCTGCAGGAGAACGCCGCCGCTCAGGGCAAAGGGGACCGCGAGCATCACGTGAGCGGCCTCGAGAGCGCTGTGATAAACGATGTAGAGGAGCACAAAGATGATGAGCAGGACGATGGGGAAAACGACCTGCATCGTCTGCACAAAGCGGCGCTGGTTTTCATACTCGCCGGTCATCTTGTAGGTCATGCCCTCCCAGTCTATGGTCTTGAGTTTCTCCTCGACCTCCTGGACAAAACCCCCGAGATCGCGGTCCTGCACATTGGCCTGCACGTAGGAACGTAGTCGCCCGTTTTCGCTCGCGATTTCATTCGCTCCGACCTCGCGGGTGATCTGCGCGACCATGCCGAGCGGAATGTAGGTGACGGGCGTGTCGCCTTTCTCCGGGGTCGTTCCGGCCGTGGCACCGGCAGCGCCACCCCCTCCCATCCCGCCGCCGCCCATCGCCGCCCCGCCCGAGGCTGCCATGCCCGCCCCCGAGGTCACGAGGATACTGCTGAGTTCTTCGATGTCGTCGCGCTCGCTCCGCTGCACACGGATCTGGATGGGGAAACGCTGGCGCCCCTCGATCGTGGTGCTGACATTCTTGCCGCCGATGGAGATTTCCACGGCGTCGAGCACATCCTTGGCGCTGAGTCCGTAGCGGGCCATGGCCTGCCTATCCACCTTGATGTTCAGGTAGGGTTTGCCCTGCACACGCGAGGGTGAGACGCCCGCCGCGCCGTCGATCGTGTTGATCAGTTTTTCGACCTCGAAGGCCTTCTGCTGGATCTTGTCGAGATTGTCGCCATAGATCTTCACGCCGACCTGCGCCCGGATGCCGGTGTAGAGCATGAGGATACGGTTTTCGATCGGCTGGAGAAAGGCGGGCACATAGCCGGGCACCTCCTTCATTTTCTCGGTCAGCTCGGCCTTGAGCTTCTCCACCGTCATGCCCTCGCGCCACGCGGGATTGCGCTTCATCCGCCAGCGCCCGTTCGGAATGTATTCGGGCTTGAGCATGATGGTCGTCTCCAGCATCTCGGTGGGAGCGGGATCGGTCGCGGTTTCGAAACGACCCAGTTTCCCGGCGACCGAAGCGACCTCGGGAGTGGCGGCCATGACCTTGTCCTGCCACGACATGACCCGCTGAATTTCCGTGAGCCCCGTCTTCGGCATCATCACCGGCATGTAGAGCAGACTGCCTTCGTTGAGCGGCGGCATGAACTCTTTGCCAAAGCCGGAGACGGCATCGGCGATGTGAGGGTGACCGGCGTCACGGATTTTTTTGACGACGGCCCCCGGCAGGCCGAAGGCGGTCAGCAAAGCAAACGCGAGGATGAGCATGGCTGCGGCGATGACGGTTTTGCGGTGGTCGAGCGCCCAGTTGAGTGAGGGTTCGTAGATCCGGAGCAGGAACTTCATCACGATGTTGTGTTCCTCCGAATGAAACGGCCCTCGCACGAGGAGCGAGCAAAGCACGGGAACCAGGGTCACGGCGAGCAGGGTCGAGCCTATCATCGCGAAGGTCTTGGTGAAGGCGAGCGGGTGGAACAGTTTCCCTTCCTGTCCGGTCAGGGCAAAAACCGGCACGAAGGCGAGGATGATGATGGCCATCGCAAAGAAGATCGGTCGACCCACCTGCGTGCATGCGACGAGGGTGACGTCCCAGGTCTCTTTCGAATCGAGCCGGCCACCCTTCTTCTGCTCGGCTTCCTCGCAATGTCGAATCACATTCTCGGTCACGACGATGGCCGCATCGACGAGGACGCCGATGGCGATGGCGATGCCGGTGAGGGACATGATGTTGCTCGTGATGCCGAACTCTTTCATCAGCGTGAAAGAGATCAGGATGGAGATGGGAAGCGGGAGCGTGACGATGAGGATGCTGCGGAAATGCCAGAGAAAAATGATGTGCGCGAGGGTCACGAGGATGAACTCCTCGAAGAGCGCGTGTTTCAGCGTGCCGATGGTGTTGTCGATCAACTCGCTGCGGTCGTAGAAGGGCTTGATCGTGACCCCGGGCGGAAGACTCGGCGCAATCTGCGCGATCTTCTCTTTGACCCGCTCGATCACGGCTTTCGCGTTTTCACCGGTGCGCATGACGACGGTGCCTCCCACGGCCTCGTGTCCGTTGAGGTCGAGGGCACCGCGGCGGAAGTCGCCGCCGATCTGCACCGTGGCGATGTCCTTCAGATAAATCGGTGTGCCCTCCATCGCCTTCACCGTGACGAGTTCGAGGTCCTCCGGGCCGGTCACCAGGCCGATGCCGCGCAGGACGAACTCGGCTCCGTTCTCCTCGACGACTTTGCCGCCGACATTGAGATTGGCGTTCTGCACCGCCGTCATCACCTCCATCAGCGTGACCTTCGCCATGCGCATCTTCGTCGAGTTCAGTTCGACCTGATACTGCTTCACAAATCCACCGATGCTGGCGACTTCGGCGACGCCCTGGACGCTCGCGAGCTCGTAGCGGATCTGCCAGTCCTGTAGCGAGCGCAGTTGCGCGAGGTCGTAGCCTCCGTCGGGCGCTTTGGCGGGATCGACCTCGAGGTAGTATTGGTAGACCCACCCGAGACCCGAGGCATCGGGACCGAGCTGCGGTTTCACTCCCTCCGGCATCGCCCCCTGGAGGTAGTTCAATCGCTCGAGAACACGGGTTCTGGCGAAATAGGTGTCGATCTTGTCATCGAAGATGACGGTGATCAGCGAGAAGCCGAACATGGAGGTCGCCCGCACTTCCTTCACCCCCGTGAGGCCCTGCAACCCGGTCGAGAGGGGAAAGGTGACCTGATCCTCGACCTCCTGCGGGCTCCGGCCCATGAAGTCGGCATAGACGAGGACCTGGTTCTCGGTGAGGTCGGGAATGGCATCGACCGGAGTGAGATAGATGGCACGGACCCCCATCGCAACGAGGAGCAATCCGCCGCAGGCTACGAGGAACCGGTTTTTCAGGCTCCAGTGAATGATTCCCTCGATCATGGCTTAACGGCTCCTCTCTTGATCTCGCTGGCACAGTCCAGCATTTCCGCACCGAAGAACGGATTCTGCCCGTCCCGGCCGTGGGTCTGAATCCAGCGGCCCTTCTTCGGAGCGCCGGGGATCGCCTGGTCCACCATGCCGCATTCCCAGACATCGAATTCAGGCGCCGCCGGCGTCAACCGCAGAGGCTCGAGGACGGTGGTGGCCGCGAGGGTGAACTTGTGGAAGGCGACCCGGGCCGACTGAATGTCTTCGAAGCCGTGGAAATGCATGGACTCCTCCAGCGCATCCAGGGTCTCCAGGGTGCTTTCCGGAGAACGCAGCGCTTTGACGAGCGAACCCGTTGTTTCCATCGTCGGCTCGCTGGCCTTGTTGAAGGCGGCGAGATCATCGGCGGCGAGTGCCGCCGCCATCGCATCCGCGACTTTGACAAACTCGACGATCGCCTGTTTCTGCGGTTCACTCAAGGCGGTGAGCGGCGCGGCCGTCTCCATCGGCGCCATGGGTTCCACCGGCGACATGAAAGAGCGGTTCATCTCGGCCTGCCCGTCGATGAGCAGGTTCCCGTTCGTCACCACCTTGTCACCGGCCTCGATGCCGGAGAGGATTTCCATGAGCCTGTCACCCCGCCGCCCGAGCTTGACCACGGTGCGCTCGTAGGCGCCCTCGGTCCTGTCGACATAAACGACAGCTTCGGGACCGGTCTCAATCACGGCGGACCGCGGAACCGACAGCACATCGGGTGTCTCCACCTTCAAGGCGCCGTCCGCGTAGAGCCGGTGCAGGAGAACGCGACGGCCGTTCACGAGGGGGTTGGGTAGTTCGACGCGCACCTTGGTCGAACGGGTCGTCTCGTCAAAATTCGGATCGATGAACGTGATTTTGCCCTCGAAGGACTCTCCCGGCAGGGACGGGGTCGTCACCGTCACACTCTGTCCGATCTGAATCCACGGCATGTCCTGCTCATAGGCGAGGAACAGGAACCACATTGTGGAGAAGTCGGCGATTTCGAAAAGCGGGTCGCCCTCCTTGACGTACTGACCTTCATAGACATTTTGCGCCACGACCGTTCCGCTGACCGGGGCGAGAATCTGTGAGGTGAGCGCGTCCCCGGGCTTTTGATCGAGTTCCGCAATCTGCGCCGGGGTGAGACCCATCTGCTGAAGGCGCAGGGCGGTGTTCTTCTTCAACTCTCCGGTGAGCTGGCGATATTCACGCTCGGACTGGAGGAGCGACGGGCTGTAGAACTCCGCCAGCGGCTGACCCTCCGTCACCTCTGCACCCACGAAGTTCACCTGCAGCTTCTGGATCCGTCCGTCGATGTAGGCGGAAAGCACACGGTGACGGCTCGCGTTGTCGTCGATCATGCCGGCCACCGGGAGCGTCCTAGTCAGAGGCTGCACTTTGGCCTCCGCCGTCTCGACATGAAGCACCTGGATCTGCGTCTGGGTGAGGGAGACGAAGTCCCCGCTGGACGCTTCGAGTCCCTTCTCTCCCTCGTAGACGGGCGTGAGGGCCATGCCGCAGATCGTGCAGCGGCCCGGCTTGTCGCTCTTCACCCAGGGGTGCATCGCGCTCTGGTAGTAGAGCACCTTGCGCTCGCCGGACGAACCTTCGGCTCCCGAGGAGGAACCTCCTCCGAAGTTGCCGCGTAGAAACCATCCCGCGGCGAGTGCGGCGATGACGATGAGAATGGTGATGAAATGTTTCATGGGTTTTATTTTCCTGGCTTCTGGAGATGGCCGCCGGTGATGGCGATGAGTGCCTGATCGGCGACGTGGCGGGAGGCGAGCGCCCGCTTCTGCTCCGCCTGTGCGTCGAGGAGGAGGCGGCGGGCATCGAGCACCTCGAGCAGGGTCGCCTTGGAGGAAACCCAAGCGTTCTGCGTGGTCTCGACCGCTTTCTCGGTCTTCGGCAGCACTTCCTCCGAATACGAATCGAAGAGTTCCTGGTTGTTCTGCGCCTCGGTGATGAGGGTGATGAGCTGGGTGTAGAGTTCGCGCTGCTGGGCGGCGAGATCGCCGAGAGTGGCGTCGCGCAGATTTTCGGCACGATCGATGTCGGCCTGATAGACCGAACGATTGAACCAGGGGAGCGTCACTCTCACGGCAAACATCGCATCGCGGAAATCTCCGCCCGAGTAGGTGTTGGTCTCGACCCCGACGGAGATCACCGGCTTTCGCTTTTCTCGCGCTGCGTCCGCTTCCGCCTGCGCCCCCTCCGCCTGATGTCGCATCGCGGCGAGCTGCGGATTGTTTTGCTCCAGTCGCTCGCGCAGGGCGATAGCATTGGTCAGCCGGGAAGGATTGTTGTCCAGAGCCAGAGCGCTGATCGCTGTGTCGGTGGAACGGCTCAGGAGAAGATTCAGGGTAGCGGCATACTGGAGGCGCTGTCGTTTCAAGGAAGCGAGGTTCTGGGTGCGCAGGGCGAGTTCACTCTCCAGACGCAACGATTCCGTGGCTGAGGCATCGGGATTCTTCGCCCTTTCCCCGGCGATCCCGACAATGGTTTTCAACCAGTCAAGATTCTCGCTCTGCAGGCGGATCAACTCATCCGCCAAGGCCAGCTCCAGCACCGTCTGCCCGACCGTGAGACCCAGTTCGGCTTCGGTTTGCTGTCGTGTCGCCTGCCGCACTTGCTGCTCGGCGGTCGCACGGCGCTTCTCTGCCCTGAAGAGCCCCTTGCGCGGGAGCATCTGGTCCAGACCCACCATGATGTCGCCGTCGTCCATGCGCATCGAGCGTCGCGCGGCCGTGGCTCCCAAGCCCAGTTGCGGATCCTCCCAAAGGCGAACCGCATTGATCGCTGAGTTGGCGGCTTGTGACCGCGCCTCGGCCGCTTCGATCGAAGGGTGGGAGGCGACGGCCTCCCCGATCAGCCGCTTGATGTATTCGGGAGTGACCCGGGTCGGGGAATCGTCGGCCTGCGCCGACACGGCCAGGAGCAGTGCCACGAAGTGGATTCTTAGAAACGTATGCATGAAGAGAAAGTACAGGTGAGAGTTCGTGAGACGTGGGCGATCCCGACCCGACAACGGTCGTAGAATCGAGCGCGAAGGGCGCAATACGGCTGTCAGAGCCGTCCGATCAGATCAGGATGGAGCAGAAGAGCACCGAAAGTCTGATCGACGATAGAGCCGTCAAAGGGCGAACCGCAAACTTGATCGCAAGGCCATCGGGAATGGGTTCAGGCTGACGAACGTTCGGCTCGGCAATCCAAAGAGCTGCCGGTAACAAATCCCGCCCCTGGAGAGGAGGGGAATTCACCGGAAGCGGAGCTTCGGGAGTCGAAGGGAGATCGATGCAACAACAGCCATGGGCTTCGGCGTGACAGGCGCAGGAGACCGCACATTTGGGACTCTCTGCGCTAAGCCCAACTCCCGACAGAGGCAGCGCCTGGGTCAGAAAGGTTAGAAGCAGCAGTGTGGCAACGAGGGCCTTCATGAATCGGTGAATTTCGGAACCCTGTCTTTCGATGATAGGACCCGCCCTATGGAAGTCAATCTTTCTTGATGCGTGTTGGAGGGTAGGAAGGACAAGCGGTCTGTGGTTGCCTAGGAGTGAACTCCACCATTTCCGGAATCCCTCCAGAAAAATGAACTTTTTTGTGATACCTATTTCGCGATATTCAGTAACCGGCCTTGGCGAGCGCTTCGCGGAGTAGCTGCCTTGCCCGGTAAACACGAACCTCCACCGCTTTGGGGCTGCATCCCAGGGCCGCCGCCACTTCGGCCTGACTCATTCCCTCGACCGTGAAGAGGAGCAGCGCCTCGCGCTGGTCTTCGGGGAGGGCGGTGATGGCGCGGTTCACCAGATCGGCCCGTTCATGGAGGTCCGCGCTCTCGTCGGGAGAGGGAAGTGAGTCGACCGCCTC
>CALDKL010000527.1 GCA_937898895.1 uncultured Verrucomicrobiae bacterium
AGACCGCCGCCCCGGAGGAGGGGAAAATGGATTCAACTGGAAAGGGCTGATCCTTCTCTCCGTGGCCATGGGCCTTTTTGGCCTCGCGATTTGGTCGAAGAGCCTCTCCGACTCCTCCAAAAATCTGACCTATGCCGAGTTTAAGAAGCTGGTCTCAGCGGGCAAAATCCATGTCGATGAGACCGCCCAGCCCCCCAAGCTCCTCCGGCTCATCCAGAAAGACGGGAGTGCGAAGCAGTGTATCACGGGATGGTATCAGCTCGAGAATCCCGACGAAAACGGTGGCGCGAAGTATCGGGAGTTCAGTGTCCCGGTCATTCTCGACTACATCGGTGACGATCTGAAGGAGACTCTCTCGCACGCTCCCAAGCCACTTGTCATCGCCGACCTCAACACTGAATCGGATGGGCTAGGCATGATGTTGATGTCCTTTTACCTCCCGATCTTCTTCCTCCTGATTCTGCTCTACTTCCTCTTCCGTCACCAGATCCGTGCGGCGGGAAGGGGAGCGATGAGTTTCGGCAAGAGCAAGGCCAAGCTCATGACGATGGACAAGAACAAGGTCACCTTCAAGGACGTCGCCGGTGTCGACGAGGCGAAGGAGGAAGTGTGGGAGATCGTCGAATACCTGCGCGATCCGAAGAAGTTCCAGCGTCTTGGAGGTCGCATCCCGAAGGGCGTTCTCATGGTAGGGGCACCGGGTACCGGCAAGACTCTGCTCGCCCGCGCCATCGCTGGTGAGGCCGACGTGCCCTTTTTCTCCATCAGCGGATCGGACTTCGTCGAAATGTTCGTCGGGGTCGGTGCCTCGCGGGTCCGCGACATGTTCGAGCAGGGCAAGAAGAACGCCCCTTGCCTCATTTTCATTGATGAAATTGACGCAGTGGGCCGTCACCGTGGCCATGGCCTCGGGGGTGGACATGATGAGCGCGAACAGACCCTCAATGCTCTCCTCGTCGAGATGGATGGCTTCGATACCCAGGAAGGCGTCATTATCATCGCCGCGACAAATCGGCCGGATGTGCTCGACCCCGCCCTGCTCCGTCCTGGTCGTTTCGACCGCGAAATCACCGTGGGACTTCCCGACGTGAATGGTCGCGAAGAGATCCTCCGAGTCCATGCAAAAAAGGTGAAGCTCGCCGAAGGAGTCGAACTTGGTATGATCGCTCGCGGCACTCCCGGATACTCGGGAGCCGAACTTGCCAACGTCATCAACGAGGCGGCCCTCCTTGCCGCCCGCAAGGGACTCAAGGCCATCACCCTCGCCGAGTTGGAGGAAGCCCGGGATAAGGTGCGTTGGGGCAAGGAACGTCGCAGCCTCGCCATTTCTGAAAAAGACAAGGAGAAGACGGCCTACCACGAGGCGGGCCACGCCATTCTTCTCTGTCTTCTGGAGAACACTGATCCGCTCCACAAAGTCACGATTATTCCCCGTGGCCCCTCCCTTGGTTCGACCATGTGGTTGCCCGAGCAGGACAAATACACCCAGCGCAAGAGCGAGTTGCTCGATCAGCTCGTTGTCATCATGGGCGGGCGAGTCGCCGAGGAGGTGGTTTTCGGCGATGTCGCGAGTGGGGCGAGCGGCGATATCAAGCAGGCGACTGCCATCGCCCGCAAGATGGTTTGCGAGTGGGGTATGAGCGAGAATCTCGGCATGGTCGAATATGGAGATCACCAGGAGCACGTCTTTCTCGGGCGCGACATGGGTTCGCCGCGCAATTATAGTGAGGCCACTGCCCAGAAGATCGACGCGGAGGTGAAGCAACTCATTGATACCGCCTACGGACGCGCCACCGATCTCATCCGGGCGAACCGCGAGAAACTCGATGCCATTGCCAAGGGCCTTCTTGAGTTCGAGACTCTCGATGCGAGGCATATCCACGAGATCATGGAGCACGGCGAGATCCTCAATCCGCCGTCCTCTCCCACTCCCCCCGATCTCCCTACCGAGACTCCGAAGAAGCGTTCTGTGGAGAAGGGGAAGGAAAACGAAGGAGGCTTGCCAGGACTCCCGGCCCCTGCGTGAGCACGACCCCTGCGTGAGCAGAGATCGGGAGACGTTCACAAGGGGAAGATGGGCGGAGTCCGTTCTTTGTTGTTTCGCCAAGTGAGTGGCGGGCAATTGTTGGCTCCCTATCCGGCGGGCGACCCAATGGCCGAGCAGGCTGCAAGGGAGCGTTTTTTGGGGCGCGTCGAATTGGAAAAACGGAGCCGGGGATTACTCGAAAGCGCGTAGTCGGGCGATGTGTTTGGCGAGCAGATCAAACTCGAGATTCACCCGTGAACCGATCCTGACAGAGCGCAGAGTCGTGACGCGGTGAGTATGGGGAATGATCCAGAGAACGAAGTGCTCATCGTGCAATTCGGCGATGGTGAGACTGATGCCGTCGACGCAGATGGAGCCTTTGGGAACAACGAGGTGGGCAAATTCGCGGGGGAGTGCGATGGAAAGTCGGTGATCGTTGCCGATCCGTTCGTAGGCGATGACTTCCGAACAGGCATCGACATGGCCCTGCACAAAGTGGCCGCTGAATCGGTCGCCGACGCGGAGGGATCGCTCGAGATTGACGGGATCGCCGGGCACGAGGCCTCCGAGGTTGGTGAGGCGCAGGGTTTCGTGGAGCAGATCAAACCGCATCGCGCCCTCTCGTATCTCGGTCACGGTGAGGCAGGTGCCGTTGTTCGCGACGCTCTCGCCGAGGGCAACTTCAGTGGCGAAAGGTGCCTTCACCCAGAGTTCCGCCCCCGTCGCGACGGGTTGCAGGGCGGCGACGGAGCCGCAAGTTTCCACGATGCCGGTGAACATGCGGGAATCCTACGCGGGGCGGTCGTGGAGGAAAGGGAAAAGTCTCAGAGTCAGGGTTTGCTGCCCGGATCTCTCGGAGGGTCTTCTCGGCAGGCGGATTCCGGAAAAATCGCTTTCGCTCCGAAGCGGATTGGCGTTGCTTCTGCAGAAGATTCCTGCGCCGAGGAGAGAAGCGTTTGCACTCACGGAATCAGAGATGAGCCTTCGCCCCTTGGTGGGCAACCCAGACATGAGAAACACGTTGGACGAGAGAATTGGATTCACCGGAGCGCCGCCTCACGTCGGCCCCCGCGAGGACGGGCGTTATCGCGAATACATCAACCTGAAATTCGCCGCGCGCGGCCTGCCCATTGTCGGATCCGAGGAAGATTTCCCGTTTCTCGAAATGGGGCGGGGGATGATTCTGAATTTCCAGGAGCGGCTTCGTCTTCTCAAAAGCCATCGATGTCCGGTCGATCGCCATATCACCGAGTGGCTTGATCGCTATTTGGCCGGGACGGGGGTATTCGCCGAAGGGGACGCGAAACTGCCTGATCCACTCATCCTCGAGCGCCACGGTCTTGCCCGAATGCTTTCCCTGCCCCATGATCGGGATCGATTCGAATCGTCCATCGTTTCGAGCTACCGCACCTGGCAGGGGGTCTGCCACAACCCGGCGAAAGACCGCCGCACTACCAAGGGGGTTTTTCACGTCGCCGAAGACGGCCTGCCGATCGCGGCGGACAAGCTTGTAGTGCCTCGCTTGACCTACGCCCGTCTCCTCAAGGCGGCGTTGCATCCGCCTGACGAGCTGCTCACGCTGCCCTACACGAGCGCAGAGCCTCGCCCGGTAAAAGCGTTTGTCTCACTGTTCCTGCGGGCGGTTGTGTGTCCTGAGTTGCACGGTTTCACGAAGGAGAAGACGATGGAAACGCGTTTTTTTGCGCCGGGCAATCTCGTG
>CALDKL010000528.1 GCA_937898895.1 uncultured Verrucomicrobiae bacterium
AACGTAAAACTAGAATTTTTTTTGATTGGACGCAACCGAATTCGTTGGCTTGTTGGAAGGACCAAAAACGGCTCCGCACAGTCCGATCCGCCAGGCCCCCCCCACCGCCTATGAATCCTCACACCCCTCCATCCGCTCCGAACGATACCGACCGCGTCATCCCCCGGGAAGGCTGGCATGTGATCCACCTCTTTTTCCACATCGAGCAGGCTCAGTGGTCACTCTATTCCGACGAGGAGAAGCTGGAGGCAAAAACCCATCTCGCCGAGCTGGTCCAAGAAATCCGTTCGACGGAGTCGACCCAACTGCTCACCTTTTCAATGGTCACGCCCAAGGCCGACATCGGTTTCATGCTCCTGACCGACGATCTGCACCAGGCAAACCGCTTCGAAAAACGCCTCACCCTTGCCCTCGGACCGGATGTCCTCACGCCCACCTACAGCTACCTGAGCATGACCGAACTCAGCGAATACACCACCACCGAGCCGCAGTATGCCGCCGATCTCACCCGCGACGAAGGCATCGCACCCGGCAGCCCTGAGATGGAGGCAAAGCTCGAGGAGTTCCGCAAACGGATGAAGAAGTACAACAGCGACCGACTCTATCCGAACATGCCGGATTGGCCGGTCTTCTGTTTCTACCCCATGTCCAAGCGCCGCAGCGGCACGCACAACTGGTTTCACCTCGACTTCGAGACGCGGCGCAGGCTCATGGGTGGGCACGCCCGCGTGGGGAGGAACTACGCCGGCAGGGTCCGCCAGCTCATCAGCGGATCGAGCGGGCTGGACGAATGGGAGTGGGGTGTCACCCTTTTCTCTCACAACACCCAGGACATCAAGGAAATCGTCTACGAGATGCGCTTCGACGAGGTCTCCGCCCTCTATGCGGAATTTGGCGACTTTTCCATCGGTCTGCAGCTCCCCCTCGACGAGTTGTTCCGTCGGGTCGGCCTGTAGGCCAACCACGGAAGATTCCGAAGACACGGAATCAGAACGAAGAGTGGCAGCGGCTGCGCTCGCGCAACGAGTGAATTCCGAGCCAGCCGCCCTCCCCTGGTTTTCCAGGTGATCCGGAGATCGCGCCATTGCGCGGGCAATGAGTTGAGTTCGGCATTTACGAACGAACCCGGATTCGCTACGATCCGGGCGATGCCAATTCGTGATTGCCTCCCTGTCCTCGCCGTCGCCGCCCTCGTCCTCGGTCCGATCCTCCCTGCGAAAGAACCCGGCTCTCCTGAAACAACCGTGCTCCCCCCTGGCAAGCCGGAAGCAGGAGCGAAACTCTTCGTCGAAAAAGGCTGCCACCAGTGCCACAGCGCCGGAGCCACGAAACTCCCGCCCGTCGATCTCGCTCCCCGCCTCGTCATTGAGCTGGGCGGAGACCTCCATGCCAAATGGACGCGCGACGACTATGCCCGCGCCATCCTGGCTCCCAACCACGTCGTTTCCGAGGATTACCGCATCGCCATGATGCGCCTCGGGGACAATTTCAAGGCGGAAAACTCGCCCATGCCGGACTTTGCGGACCTGCTCCGCGTCTCTGACCTCGTCCATCTCGCCGCCTTTCTCGACAGTCTCACCGAATCACCCCCAGCCCCCTAATCGTCATGATCCATCGCCGTGATTTTCTTCGTCGCTCCTTTCTTTCCGGAGCCGCGCTCGCCGGTCTGCCCGCCATCGGTGCCGAAAGCGCCGTGACGCCCTCGGCCAGCTCCGCAACTTCCGAGACGCTTGTAAAGACGCTTTATGATTCTCTCGATGAGGCGCAGCGAAAGGCCCTCGTCTTTGGCTTCGACGACCCGCTTCGTTCGAAGGTCTCGAACAACTGGCACATCACCGACCATCGCATCGGCTCCTTCCTCAAAGCCGACCAGAACGCCATGGTGCGCGAGATTTTTCTCAAGGCGCACAGCGACGAATACGCCCAGACCGTGCTCAAACAGGTCGAGCACGACAGCGGCAAGGCGGGATTCGGAGATTCTTCGATTGCCATTTTCGGCGAACCGGGCACAGGCAAGTTCGAATTTGTTCTCACCGGACGGCACTGCACCCGTCGCATCGACGGCGACTCGGTCGCGGGCAAGGCCTTCGGAGGACCGATCTTCTACGGACATGCCGCCGAGAGTTTCAACGAAAGCGCCGAACACAAGGGCAATGCCTATTGGTACCAGGCCCAGGCCGCGAACCGGGTCTTCCAAATGCTCGATGGGAAACAGCGCGAAGCCGCTCTCCAGGAAAAGGAAACCCCCGACAATGCTTCGACGATCCAACTGAAGCGGCAGGCAGGCAATCTGCCGGGACTCGCATTCGCCGACATGACCGCCGACCAGAAGACCGGAGTGCGAGGAGTGCTCGGGGATCTTCTCATGCCCTTCCGCGAAGTCGACCGCGTCGAATCAATGAAGCTGATTGAAAAAGGAGGCCTGGACAATCTCCACCTCGTTTTCTACCGATCCAACGACCTCGGCAACGACGGGGTCTGGGACAACTGGCGAATCGAAGGCCCCCACATGGTCTGGTACTTCCGCGGCGCTCCGCACGTCCATACCTGGGTACATATTTCGGACCCGGAAACTCCGCGCGAACCCCGTGCGTGATGCGGTACTGCCGGAACGGATCCGCAAAGAACCCCTCACGGCGTCTCGGATCACCTGCCTTTCTACCAAAACGTCCTCGACATCCCCGTCGGCGACCTCGGCGACTTCCCCAAAGCCAAACACCAGCGCCGCCTCCCCGTAGTCCTCACCAAAGACGAGGTGAAACGCCTCTTTTCCCACCTCGACGGCCAGCCCCTCCTCATGGCTCGCCTCCTTTACGGCACCGGCCTGCGCCTCACCGAAATGCTTTCACTCCGCGTCAAGGACATCGACTTCGCCTCCGGCACCGTCCACGTCCGTCAAGGCAAGGGCGGCAAGGACCGCGTCACCATCCTGCCGGAAAACCTCGTGGATCCGCTCCGGGCTCAGCTCGCCAGGTCGCGGGCCTTTTTCGATGCAGACCGTGCCCAAAACCTCCCCGGAGTCCACC
>CALDKL010000529.1 GCA_937898895.1 uncultured Verrucomicrobiae bacterium
TCTCGTGATTTACAGCAGTGCCATCAAGCCGGGAAATGCCTCCTATGACGAGGCGCTCCGGCTCGGAATCCCCCTGTTGCGCAGGGCGGAGGCCCTCGCCGCGATCATGCGCGGGAAGAAGGGCATCGTCGTTGCCGGCACGCACGGGAAAACGACGACCTCCTCGCTTTCCGCACACGTCCTGCGAGTCGGTGGCAAGGCTCCCTCGCACTATGTCGGTGCGGAGATCCCCATTCTTGGGACCAATGCGAATTGGGAGGAGAAAGGGGAGTGGTTTGTCGCCGAGGGAGACGAGAGCGATGGCACCCTCGTCAATTTCCATCCCGAACACGCCATCCTTCTCAACGTGGAGGCCGAGCACCTCGATTTTTACGAAGGGATCGATGAAATCTGTGCAGTCTTCGGCCAGTACTGCGATCAGACCAGTGGCAAGATCATCTACTGCGGGGAGGATGCCAACGCGAGGCGGATCTGTCAGGGTCGGCCCAATGCAATCTGCTACGGATGGAGCCACGACCACGACCTCTCCGCCAGCGATCTCGCTCCGCGAGGAGCCGGTACCGAATTCACGGTGCGTCGCAGGGGCGAAGAGATCGGTCGGGTCTTTCTCGGCATTCCGGGGCGTCACAATGTGCTCAATTCCCTCGCCGCCATCGCCCTCGCGCTCGAAACGGGAGTGGCTTTCGACCGCATCGACGAGGCTCTCGGATCCTTTCGGGGAGCAAAGCGCCGCTTTGAGCTGAAGCGCAACAGTGATCGCGTCACCATTGTCGATGACTACGGTCACCATCCTTCGGAGATCGCCGCGACGATCCAGACGGCGCGCTCCCAGCACGCCGGGCGGCTCGTGGTGGCCTTCCAGCCCCATCGGTATACCCGCACCCAATTGCTCCGCGAGGAATTCGGAAGTTGTTTCGCCGGGGTGGATGAATTGTGGGTGAGCGATGTCTACGCCGCGAGCGAGCCCCCCATTCCAGGAGTCTCGGGCCAGACCATCGTCGATGCCGTCCTCGAAAACGGCGAGGTCGAAACGGTGAGCTTTCACCCCGACCTCTCCACCCTGCATCTGGCCATCGGGCAGAGACTCGAGCCGGGGGACTGGCTCATCACCCTCGGGGCCGGCAATATCCACGAGGTCGGCACCCGGCTCGCGAGGGATCTCGCCACCCTCGATCGGCTCCGCGAAGTCCTCGCGGAAGCGGACGGAGTCCTGAAACTCTACGAACCGATGCGGCGCCACACCACGATGAAGGTGGGAGGTCCGGCGCAGTTCTGGATTGAGCCGACCACGGTCGAGGGCCTCGCCAGGGTGGTGAAACATTGCGCCGAGAGCGGTATTCCGCTTCGCGTCGTCGGTCGAGGTTCGAATCTGCTCGTCCGCGACGGCGGCATCCCGGGGGTCGTGATGAATCCGGTGCGCGGCGAGTTTGGCGAGATCTGCGTCGAAGGCAATACGATTCGAGCCGGCGTCGGGGTAAAGTACAAGGCGCTCGCGGCGGCCGCCCAATCGGCGGGATTGGGAGATTTCGAATGGATGGAAGGCATCCCCGGCAATGTCGGTGGCAGTCTGCGCATGAACGCCGGTGCGATGGGCCGGGAGACCTTCGAGCAGGTCGTCAGTGTGGTCATGGTCGATGCCCAGGGAGCGGTGTTCGAAAAACCCGTTGGTGAAATCCGGCACTACTACCGCCATGTCCCCGAATTGGCCCACAACGTCGCGGTCTCTGCCGTCTTCCGGGGCACGCCCGCGTCGGACGATCAGATTGCGGCGCGGCTGAATGCTTCAAAAGACAAACGCAAACAGTCCCAGCCGGTCGCCGCCAGTGCCGGGTGTGTCTTCAAGAATCCGGGGCTGATCGGAGCCGGACAACTCGTCGATGAGATGGGACTGAAAAACACCGCGAAGGGCTCAGCCAGAGTCAGCGAGGTCCATGGGAATTTCATCGTCAACGAAGGTGGGGCTACGGCGAAGGATGTGCTCGACCTCATCGCCGAGATCAAGGCAGTCGCCCTGAGAGAGCGAGGGATCGAACTCGAGACCGAGGTGCAGATCATCGGACAGGATGAGCCGATCTGAGAGGGGGATAGCGGTATCCGCAGTGTCCGCAGGGAAGGGCACTTCCCCAAGCGCCCCCACCTCCGGACCACCCGTTGCTCCACAGAGACAGGGGGGAGGTTGAATCGGTTGTGCCTGAATCCGAAGGTGGAGAACCACGGAACACTCGGACAATCCGGGAGATCGCTGCGGAAGCGAAGCGCACTCGTTGCGTGAGCGAATCCACCGCCACCCTCTCCTCTGATTCCGTGTCTTCGGTGTCTTCGGTGGTTGCCCTTCCCACATTTCTCACCTCCTTTCGTCGCGAGATGCAGCGTGGTCGGTCCTGCGAGATGCGCTCTCGTTTTTCCAGCGGACTGGTGGAGAACAGTCTCCCAGGGTGGGAAAATGAGCGGGTCAAATTGGGGGCACTCGACCAGGGATGCGATGCAGCAAGCCACAGCCCAAAGGGAAACGCGGGCTAGAAATCAATAATTCCATAATTTCCAAAACTTAAGTCTCAAAATAAGGAAAATCTTTATTTGGGGCACGAAAATCCTTGTCACTTGAGCGGGATTTTGCGATAGGTCGCATTTGGTATCAGGTGGTTTCGGCGTAAGGATTCGACATTTCCCCGATGTCAGCCTTCGTCGCAGCGACCTATCATTGTCCCAAAAAACCGTTCTGCCAGATTCCTTCTCCTCACCCTGCGTCCCTATGAAAACCTCCTTTCGTTTTCGTTCGAAAACCCGCCGGAAGGCGCGCGAGTTTGTGAAGCGAGTGACCTGTGGCCTAGTCTTTGTTGGCCTGTGTTGCACCGGTCCTGGGATGAATGTCAGGGCGGCGAATTATTATTGGGATTCCGATGCCACCGCAGCGGGCAATAACGCCACCACCGGTGCGGGTCTCGGAGGGGCAGGGACCTGGGTTACCTCACTCGCCAACTGGTGGGACCTCACCAACGACATCGTGTGGCCGAACCTTTCGGACACGGCGATCTTCACCGGCACTGCGGGGACGGTGACGCTCGGTGTCCCGATTGCTGCAGGCGGACTGACTTTCCAATCGAGCGGTTACTCCCTCACTGGCAGCACCCTCACCCTCACGCCGGCCACGGGCGTTGCCTCGCCGCTCATCGCGGTCAACACCACCGGTACGGGCACCAATGTCGCCACCATTTCCTCCCTACTCGCGGGCACCAGCGGCT
>CALDKL010000530.1 GCA_937898895.1 uncultured Verrucomicrobiae bacterium
ATCTCCTTTCGCTGCAAAGAAAGAATCGGCGGCACCCACGCCGGGAGATCCCGGTAGATCCTCCAAGGAAAACGCAGAAACTCCTCCCGGTCTCGCCGGGAAGATACGGAAGCCACTTCGATCATGCAGATCCTGCTGTAGTCCCTCGCCCCTGTTTTCGCAAATCGCGATCCCGGGCACACGAGTGGGAAAAATCGTTGCCGCCCCTGCCGTGCCCCGATACCTTCTGAAATGGATTCGTGCCCCGGCAAACGAATCCCGATTTCCTACCCGAATCTCTGTGGATTTCCAAACACAACCCCATCATGGTCTCGAGGGCGTCCCCAATGCTGCCCATCTCGTCGAATTGATTCGTCACTGGGCCGAAACCGAGCCCGAGCAACCCGCTTTCCTATGGATCGAGCCGGATGGCTCCACCCGCTCGCTCACCCACGCCGCGATCTGGGATCGGGTCCGAACCGTCGCCGCGAGCCTGCAGGAACGGGGAGCCCCGGGCGAACGGATCCTCCTGCTCTATCCACCGGGACTCGACTTCCTCTGTGGACTGGCTGGCACCTTCGCCGCCGGTGCCACCGCCGTTCCCTGTCCTCTACCCGTCGCCCCCAGGCGAGGCGAGCGCTTTCATTCGATTCTTGCCGATTCCGGCGCGGGCCACATTCTCACGATTGGATCCGTCGAGGATCGCCTTCGGAACGGACCCGACGGACTCCTTCCCGGCTCGATCCCCTGCCTCTCCACTGACCGCCTCGAAACGGCCACAGATCAGTGGACTGACCCGGACATCACCCCCGACCACGTCGCTCTACTCCAGTATACCTCCGGATCGACCGCGCAGCCCAAAGGCGTCATCCTCACCCACGGAAACCTCATTCGAAACTGCGCCATGATCGCCCGTGCCTTCGGATTGCGACGCAGTGACCTCGGCGTCTCCTGGCTACCGGCCTACCATGACATGGGTCTCGTCGGCGGCATCCTCGTGCCCTGGCTCGGGGGCAAGCCCGGCATCCTCTTCAGTCCCACTGCATTTTTCACCAATCCCCTCCTCTGGCTACAGACGATTTCCCGCTATCGTGCCCGCATCAGCGGAGGTCCCGATTCCGCCTATCAATGGTGCGTAGATCGCATCGCCGAAGCCGATCTCGCGGGCCTCGATCTCAGCGACTGGGAAGTGGCCTTCACCGGAGCCGAACCCGTCCGCCCCGAGACCATCGAAGCATTCACCCGGAAGTTTGCGTCGGTCGGTTTCCGCCGTGAAACCTTTCTTCCGTGCTATGGACTCGCCGAGGCCACCCTGCTCGTCTCGGGAGGGCCGCCCGGAAATCTCGTCACCACTTCCTTTGATTCCGCGGCCCTCGGCCAACATCGTGTGATCCCTAGGGCGGCCACCCCCCCCGGATCAAAAACGCTCGTCGCTTGCGGTGGTCATCTCGATGGGGTCACTCTGCGCGTGGTGGATCCCGATACCGCTACCATTCTCCCTGTCGACACCGTCGGCGAACTCTGGGTGCAATCGTATGGAGTCGGGCAGGGTTACTGGAATCGAGAAGAAGCCACCCGGACCACCTTCGGAGCGACCCTCCCCGACGAACCCGGCACCTGGCTGCGAACAGGCGACCTGGGATTTGTCCGCGACGGGCAAGTCTATCTCACCGGACGCTGCAAAGACCTCCTCATCCTCCGTGGCGTGAACCACTATCCACACGACCTTGAGGCCACTTGCGAGACCATCGCCGGTGACGCAGTGCTCCGCAACGGTGTTGCCGCCTTTGCCATTGAACGCGACGGACGCGAGCAACTTGCCTTGCTCGCCGAAGCGGGAAGGCGCCCACCAGAGGGCCATGCGGCCACCCTTCAGGTGCTCCGCCGCGCCCTTCTGGAACACCATGACCTCGCCCCGGCCGTGCTCTGTCTCGTCAAACCCGGGAGCCTTCCGCGCACCTCCAGCGGAAAACTGCAGCGTCACGCCTGCCGACGTCTCGTCGAAGAAGCCGCCCTCGATCCGATCGCCTCTTGGATGGAGACGACGAGCGATGAATCTGCCGCCCCTTGCCCGCTCGTCCTCACCCCCATTGACCCCACGCCCCCCCTGGACCCTCAGATCGCTGAGATCATACGCCTCCACACCGGAGCCCCCGCTTCCCTTCTCCATCCGGCCACCCGTCTCGCGGCTGATCTGGGACTCGACAGTGTAGGGCGCCTGGATCTCGCCCACCGTATCGAAGGAACCCTCGGCATTGCCTTTCCCGAAGGTTCCCTCGGAACCTGGGAGACCCTCGATGATCTCGCGGGAGCCGTCACCGACGCCCGGAAACGAATTCAGGAAACCGAAGAATCCATCGCCACCCCCGAGAATCACGGTTTCTCTGGATTTCCCGAAATCCGCCGACTCCTCCGCACCCGCCAGACCCTCCGCGACGCCGGATTCGCGAATCCGTATTTCCGAGTTCACGAGAGCGCCGGGGGCAGCACCACCCGCGTTGAAGGTCGCCAACGAATCCATTTCGGCGGATACAATTACCTTGGCCTTTCCGGGCATCCGGAAGTCACCGAAGCCGCCATCCGTGCCATCCGCGACGAAGGCACCAGTGTCGGTGCCAGTCGCCTCGTCGGGGGAACCCGACCCATCCACCTCGCCCTCGAGTCCGCTCTCGCCAACTTCCTCCACCAAGAAGCCGCCCTGACCTTCGTCGGCGGACATGCCACCAACGAGACCACCCTCGGACATCTCTTTGGCCCCGGCGACCTCATCCTCCACGACAGCCTTGCCCACAACAGTCTCATCGAGGGGGCTCGACTCTCCGGAGCCCGCCGCTGGTCCTTTCCTCACAACGACGCTGCGGCCCTCCAATCCATCCTCACCGCACAACGTGCCCACTACCGACGAGTCCTCATCGTCATCGAAGGGGTCTACAGCATGGACGGAGACCTGCCCGACCTCGCTCGCTTCGTGGAGTTGAAAGAACGCCACCACTGCCTCCTCATGATCGATGAGGCCCACAGCCTCGGTACTCTCGGCCCCACTGGGCGCGGTCTTTGCGAACATACCGGAGTCTCCCCCCGAAAGATCGATCTTCTGATGGGCACCCTCAGCAAAGCCCTTGCCAGTTGCGGCGGATTTATCGCCGGCTCCGGAGAACTGGTCGACTATCTCCGCTATTCCGCGCCCGGATTTGTCTACAGTGTCGGCATGCCCCCTGCCTCTGCCGCCGCCGCCCTCGCCGCCCTCACCCTACTCGAGCGCGAACCATCTCGTGTCCTCCGTCTCCAGGCCCGCAGCCATCACTTCCACGAAAGTGCCCGCAAACGTCGACTGCCCGTGAGCGGATCTCCGGGAGGACCCATCGCCCCCATCGTCGCCGGAAGCTCCGTCGCCGCCCTCTCCTGGTCCGAACGCCTCTTCGATGCTGGCATCGTCGCTCCTCCCGTCCTCTACCCCGCCGTTCCCGAGAGCGCGGCCCGTCTCCGCTTTTTCCTCACCTCCGAACACACCGAAGGCCAGATCGAGCAAACCCTCGACACCCTCCAATCCGCGATCACACCCTCTTCGCTCGAGATTCCGCCCATCACAACGGGATTTGCCCCCATCTCCTGACATCCCAACAAAAAACCCGGGGCGATCATCACCGCACCGGGTTCGGATAGAAACATTTCGAACGTTCCCTGTCTCAGAACGGCACTCGGAAACCAGCCCGAACGAGTGTGAAGTCGGGCAGATTTTGATCGCACCAGTTGTAGGAGAAGTCGCCGAAGAGACCAACGCAGCCCCAGGACTCAAAGCGAAGGTCAATCCCGCCCCCAACATTCCAGAGCATCTCGTTGGACCCTGCCGCGAGGACGCCCGGGCCACCGAAGACGTAGGGAGCAATCGTGCTGCAGCACTCACCGCCGAGGGGAAAGCGATAGACCGCATTGAAGGTGCCTACCTGAATGTCGCTGCCCGCTGCCGTTCCGGAACCGGTGATCGTATAGCTGCCCTCGAGACCAAAATTGTGTCCGAAGAAGTAGGCGAGCGATACACCGCCCCCGACTGCATCTTGGAGACGGGGATCATCCGGCCAGAATCCGGTGACGAATCCGCTGAATTCAAAACCGGCATCGTAGCAGTAGCTAGGACTGGTGATGCGCTGCTCCACACCGGACTTCGCGCCTTCGTAGGCTTCTTTGTCCCATCGCCAACCAGCCTGGGTGGCCGTGCAAAGAAGAAGGGAGATTCCGAAAATGAGGGCGGTTCCTTTCATGGCGTGAGTCGCAAACAAATCAATTCCGGGATGCTATACAAAGAAATTTCAGTACGACAAACCATTTTTTCACCGATTTCAACGGAGGGTGCCTCATCGGGCGACCGTTTCTCCGGCATTTGGAACAGCGCTTTTCCTGGAACTCATGCGAAAACGCCGACCTCCGGAAGCGGTTGTGGCGGTGGTCGACGGCGAAGATTCGGCCATCGGAGCCTCGCCGGATTCCTGGTGGGCGGCGGCTAGGGCCATGGCAACGGATGGGGGAAAGAGTGCCAGAGAGACCGGAGCCGTCGAGAGGTCACGGGGCAAATCCCCTTCTTTCACAAAACGAGTGGTCCCCCAATCGACGGTCTCATCGAGGATCGTTTTGGGGAGATTGCGGACCCGAATGTTCACCTGGGAATCGAGCCAGGCGATGCCCGACTCAAGTCGGCGTGATTGCGAGGCGACGGCGTCGCGAAAGGTGGCCGGTTTGATGGCGATGATCTCGTCAAGGAGCGATTTGGCCATTGCGAGAGTAGCGAGGGCCGCTGGAAAATCGTTTTGGTAGCGCTGCGCTTCTCCGAGTTCGAGGGATTCGATGAAGTCGAGATACTTCATCATCACCTCGTGCTCATCCGTGGTGAGTCGCGTCTCGGTCTCCGCGATGGTCTTGGCGAGAGCCTCACGTCGGTAGGCGATCATCTCGGGCTCGAAAGTGGGATGGTCGGAGGCGAGTGCGGTGAGCAGTCGATTTGCCTCGAGAGAACTGCCGAGGGCAAGGGGCCATTGGTCGACGGCAGCAAGTTGCTCGGAGGTTTGAATCCAGGCATACACGCTGAGCCACCGTGCGGCGGGGTCATCCTCGCCCCCCGCAACGGGGAGCCCTCCAAAGCCGCCCAGCACGACAGCGAGGGCAAATGCCTGGAGAATGGAGTTCATTCCTCGACACCCCGGATGAGAACTTCGACTTTGCGAAGGATGACGGCACCGTCTCCCTCGCCGACCCGGTAGCCGGACCGGACGACCTTGATGACTTCGCCGGGCTGAAACGGATACTCGGCATACTGCTTTGTTCCCCATCCTTTGCGACTGAGGATCTGCACCTCGCGTCGGTGTTTCAGAGTGAGAAAGGTGCCAAGCTCAATCTCGAAGGGGTGGACGCCGCCGGTTTCGAGAATGGCGGCGAGACGGCGACGGAAGTCGGCGAGTTCGTGGTGTACTTCCCGGAGCTTGCGTGATCGGCGATAGCCTTCGAGCAGGAGATCGAGCACCTCGACCCGCTCGACGAGGGCTCGGTAAACTTCCTGCTCTCGGTCGCGCGCGATCGTCATCGCTTCGAAGCGCTCGGGAATCTCGATTTCGACTCCTTTGCGACTGAGTCCCTGGGCGCGACGCACCTCGAGATCGAGGAGTTCGCGGAAATGAGCGAGGTCCCCTTCGAGGGCGGAACGTTCCTCGCGGCGGCGGGCAATCTCCTCCTCAAGGGCGGCTTGATCGACACGAAGGAGGTCGCAACGGCGCGACAATTCGGCCTGGACTCCGTCTCCGTAGAGGTGCCAGATGGGCTCAATACGATCCAGTTCACTGCGAATGGCGTCTGCGACGGAGCCAACGCGACCGAAGATCCCCTCTTCCCCTTCCCCTTCTGCGATTTCGGAGACTGCGTCCCCTGGAATCCAGGCGCGCCAGTCGGAAAGAAGTCGCTCCGCGAGGATTCTCAATTTTTCACGAAGATCGGCGGAACGGGCCTGGGCCGCATCGCGCTCGGATTGTGTGAAAACTAGGTCGGCAGTCGTCTGCGCATGGGTAGCCGTCAACGTCGTATGGGCAATCTCGAATTCGTCGCAAACCCCCTGGAGCCGGGCACGCTGCTCGTCAAGCTGGCGCAGTTGCCCGTCACGAATCTGGATTTCGTAGTTCAGTCCTGCGATGATCCCCTCGCGCTCGATCACTTCGCGACGGGCCTCACTTTGTCCAGCGGTGAGCCGTTGCTCACGCTGGCCCGCCTCTTCGAGGTCGCGACGGAGCCGTCGAATGTCGTCCTCACTGGACCGCAGAAGGTCGTCCCGCTCTCGTAATTCGGACTCGCGCTGCTCCAGATCCATCCGAAGATTCTGCACGGCCTGGAGATTCGTATCGTGCGCGGTGCGAAGCTGGTCGATCTCGCGCAGCAGGACTTCTCGTTCTTCGGCAAAGCCATTGAGCAGGCGTGCTTTCTCTGCTTCCACTTCAGAAAGGGGCAGAAGAGGGTCGGGCTCGGGCTCGGGAGACCGCGTTGAGTCGGCATCCGCTGAGGAACTCGGTTCGGCGACTTCACCGAAACCTCTGGAGTGGCTTTCACTCTCCGGCATGTCCGTGTTTGCATCGGACTCGCTGTGGCGACCGTTTCCCCCGTCCGCAGACACGGCAAATACGCGAAATTCTGCACTGGCGAAACGCAGAAGATCCCCATCGGCAAGGTGACGCCGATCAACGCGAATTCCGTTGACGAAGGTGCCGTTGCTGGAACCGGAATCGATCACCTCAACAGTCGCATTGGTATCCACCGCAAGGGTGGCGTGATAGAAAGAGACCGAGGCATGTTCGACGCGCAGTTCATTTCCGGGAGCACGACCGACCTTCACAATACGCTCGCCGCCCCGGAGGTGAAAGGTTCCTCCGGGGAAAATCTCGGGTTTGAGCGGTCGTAGGGAAAGGGCCATCCCTGACAAAGTAAGAATCACGAAAAGATAGCAATTCGCATCAGTTGCCCCATCCGGCAATCGCTATTTCGGGAGGATCCGCCCCCCCTCGCGCGGTCCCTCGCACTCAAGCCAGAGGAAGCGTGTGAGGTGATGGCATCTGTCCCGCAAGCCCCCCATCGAAACTTGCGTCCTGGGACCGGGGCACCGATTTGACGCGCTCACGGTCGATTCCCCA
>CALDKL010000531.1 GCA_937898895.1 uncultured Verrucomicrobiae bacterium
CTCGCGTCCTCCTCACCGCGAATCTGCCGCTCAACGAGATCCTCGTCGATTTCAATGATCGTCTCAAGAGCATCACCCGAGGATACGGCAGCATGGACTACGAGTATGGTCCCTACCAAACCGAGAAGCTCGTGAAGATGGACATGCTCATCGCCGGAGAGTCTGTCGACGCATTCTCCGTGATCGTGCACCGCGACAAGGCGGAAGCGCGCGGTCGCCAGCTCGCCGCGAAGCTCAAGGAGGTGATCCCCCAGCAGCTTTTCACTGTCGCCATCCAGGCCGCCATCGGCGGAAAGATCGTCGCCCGCGAATCGATCAGTGCGATGCGCAAGAACGTCACCGCAAAATGCTATGGAGGCGACATCTCCCGGAAACGAAAGCTCCTTGAGAAGCAGAAGGAAGGGAAGAAGAAGATGAAGGCCATCGGTAAGGTCAACATTCCCCAGGATGCTTTCATCAAGGTGCTGAAGTCGGGGGATTGAACAGCAGAATTACCCCTTTTTTGCAATTTCAGGCTCCGCGCACCGAAGTTTCCACCCCAACGCTCATGTTCCTGTTCAAGAAACCCAACAAGGAGGAACTCGCCGGACACCCCATCGACAAACGCGGGCGCAAGGAGGGACGTTCCCTCGCCAAGGGAGTGCGAAAGTTCCTGCGCTACAACGATGATCTCATTGGTGAGGAACGGAAGACGGAGATCCGTGCCAGGAATGAAGCCTTTCTCACCTCCCTCGAGGACCGGTCAAAACCGCGCCGAGAACTCGAGGTCATGGCGGAGGAGTTGACCGATCTCTGCAAAAAGTCGGTGAAGGAATACAGACCCTCCGCGTGGAAGGAGAATATCGAAGTGATCTTCGTGGCTGTCGTCATTGCCATGGGGATCCGAGCCTACTTCATCCAGCAGTTCAAGATCCCGACGGGGTCGATGCAGCCGACGCTGAACGGCATCATTGCCTATCCGACCAAGGAGATCAATCCCTACGGGGAGCGCCACGCCCCCGAGGGCTATGCGTATCCCGGACTGCCCAAACGAATCTGGGACAAGATCTGGTTCGGGCGCACCCACGTACAATGGGTTGCGGAGGAAGACGATTACCTGAACCTCTCCAGTCTCGAGGACCGCAATCCCTTCTTTTTCTTTCCGCGCACCTATCTGAAGACGGCGAATGGACACACTTTCAGCGCACCTGGAACCTCCAGCCGGATCTCGACCCTGCTGAATACCAAGCTGCTTGCTTCGGCACCGGGATCCAAGCTCATTCCCGTAAAGGCTGGCGACATCATCGCGGGAGGTTTTGTCGATACCGGCGATCAACTAGTCGTCAACAAGTGCATCTATCACTGGAAAAAACCGACCCGAGGCGAGGTCTTTGTCTTCGACACCCAGAATATCCGCGGCATCCAGCAGAAGCTGATCCAGGAGGAGATCGCCACGGGAGTGAGCCGCCCCGGAGCGACCGTCCCGCGTCAGGGATCGCAACACTACATCAAACGCCTTGCCGGAACTCCCGGCGACACGCTCGAGATCCAGCCGCCTTTGCTCAGAGTCAATGGTGAGGTCGCGACCGAGCCGGGCTTCGTCCGCGTCATGTCACAGGAAGGATACTACACCGGCTACACCTTCGCCGGAGCCCACGGCGTGCAGTTGCTGAAGGGAGAATACTGGGCACTCGGCGACAACAGCGCCAACAGCTCTGATTCTCGCGATTGGGGCATCGTGCCCGAGGAAAACATCGTCGGGCGCGCCGCCTTCGTCTATTACCCCTTCGGCCACCATTTCGGATTTGTCGACTGAGCCCCCTCTTCTGTTGAATCCGCCCGCCGCCAGCGCCCGTGAGATCGTCCGTCGCAGCGGATCAAACCTCGCCTTCGCCCTCGCTGTCCTGCCGCGTCGCATTCGCGGGGACATGGAAATCTTCTATGCCTTCTGCCGCGCCGTCGATGATCTCGCCGACGAGCCGGGCCTCGCGATTGAGGCGAGAATGGCGGGACTCGATCGATGGAGGAATCTCGTCGAAGGAAACGCGGCCGATCCGTCGGCCGGGATCGAGGCGGAGTTCGCCGACTTGCTGAAGCGTCGCGAATTGGACCGCACCGATCTGCACGCCATCCTCGATGGCATGGAGATGGACCTGACTCCGCAGACCTTCACTACCGAGGCCGAACTGCGGAGATACTGTTATCACGTCGCCGGCGCGGTCGGTCTGGTCAGCGTCGATCTCTTCGGAAGCACCGATCCGGGGGCGCGCGATTATGCCGAGGAACTTGGATACGCCCTTCAGTGGACCAATATTCTGCGCGATGTGGCCGAAGACGCCAGGGGGGGACGCATTTTTCTTCCCACCGAGGATCTCGCCCATTTTGGACTGTCGCCCGCCGAGCTTCTCGATGGCAAGCCCGACGCGGGTCGCTTTCGCAGGCTCATGCGGCGCGAGACGGCGGTGGCTCGTGCCCACTACCGTGAGGCCCTCGCGATCTTTGCGGCACTTCCTTCTCCGGATCGTGCCGCGCTGCGCTCGGCCGAGTTGATGCGGCGGATCTATTCCCATCTTCTCGACGTCATGGAGAAAGATGGTTTCCGCGTCTATGAGACGCGATATCGGCCGGGTAAAATCTTTCTCATCGGCGAGTTTCTCCGGGCCAAATACCTCGCCTGATCTCCGGCTACCGGTTATGGACTTCGTTCGCTTCAAACACGCCCGCTTTACTGCCCGCCTTCCCACTGCCTTCCGCTATTCGCTCAGCCACTACTGGATGTCGGAGGTCGAAGACGAGCCGGGACTCTGGCGCGTCGGATTCACCACCTTCGCGACCCGCATGCTCGGTGAACTCGTCGAGGCCCGCTTCGAAGCAAATCGAGGTGATCCCGTCGCATCGGGGCAGAACATCGGGTATGTCGAGGGCTTCAAGGCAGCGAGCGATCTCTTCTGCGTGATGGACGGTACCTTTTCCTCGGGCAATCCGATGCTCGAGGCCGATGCATGCCTGGTGAAAAGTGCGCCCTACGCGGACGGCTGGCTCTACGCGGTCTGTGGGAAACCGGAGGCCTCCAGTGTGGATGTCCACGGATACATTGCCCATCTCGAGGCCCTCATCGAGAGGATGCAAAGCGAGGGCTATTGAGAGATATTCACAAGCCCAGCTTTCCCAGTCCCCACGCGATTACGAGTGGAGTGGTTCCAAGGCTCACCAGCGATGTGGTCATCACCACCTGGATGGCGACCGTAGGCTGTCCGTTGAAAAGCCGGGCGAGGACAATGGGAAAGACCGCCGAAGGCATCGCTGCCTGCACCACGAGGAGGCGGCGCAGATCGTCGGAGACCGGAAGAAGGGCAGCGGCGACCAGGAAAAGAGAGGCGTGGAGGACGATCCGGACGAGGATGCTGGTGAGGCCCACGCGGAGAGCATTGACGAAGATTCCCTCACGGAAGAAACGACCCATCGTGGCCCCGATCATAAAGATGGACATTGGCACGGCGCAGCGTCCGAGCATGTCCATGGTCGTGTCGATGAAGCCCGGAATGAAACGATAGCCTCCCGAGTAGTTCAACACCAGTGAGGTCATCACTGCGAGAAAGGGACCGTTGACGAGCGCCCGCAGACCTGCCTTTCCCGTGAGGATCGCGAGCCCCACCGTCCAGATCGCGATTTCGACGCCGATGCTGAAAATAAAGGCGATTCCCGAGGGTCCCGCATTTCCCGGAAACAAGTCGATGAGGAGGGGAAGGGCGATGAAACCGTAATTCTGAATACCGCTGCTGATGGCAAACGTGCGCAATCCCGTGCCGATTCTCAGTCCACTGACGAAGCCGCCGAGCCACGCGAGGAGAAAACCGCAGAGTGTCAGGAGACATCCGAGGCTGATCGCCCACACCGTCGTGGAAAATTTCGCCAGTGCCGGATTGCCCGGGACGAGCGAGAGAATCAGACAGGGCGCAAGCAGGTTCAGGCCCAGCTTCATCATGCCTGTCTCCGTCTCCTCCTTCAGCCACCCGCGGCGATGGAAGAGGAATCCCGTCGCGATGACGAGGAACACCGGAACGATCGCGGAGAAGATGGTGAAGAAGGAGGGCATGGTGCCGCTCGCGGGTAGAGCGAAGGTCGCGTCAGCGGAGAATCACCCAGGGCACCAGAGGAAATTTCGCGCGGGCTTCCTCACGTGCGCTGATGTCGCCCGCGAATCCCCAATAGAGTACTTGCCAGCGGCCCTCGGGATCCTTCTTCAGCAGCGAGATCAGGTCGAGGCTGAGCGCGAACTCCGCATCGGGATCGGTCGGAGTCTTCCCATCCTTGGTGGCCGCGTTCCCGCTGAAGCACGCCCAGCCCTGGAAGGCCTCGATGTCGCCGGTGAATTCGACGGTTTTGCCGATATAGGCGGAAACAGGGCCACGCATCGCGTTCATGACTTCCTTGCGCTCCGGGCTGCCCGGCAGCAGAGCGTCGACCTTCACCCGCTGAAGCGTTTTCGTGAATTCCACCTTTGCCGGATTCTTCAGCTTCAGCCGCCCCTCTTCGCCCTCCGTCAGTTCGCCCTCCCCAAGGAGCAATTGGTCGCCCTCGAGTTTGTAGAGAACCTCCTCGGATTGGTCAGCGCCTTCGATTGCATAATCGTGGCGCAGGCGCAGCAGCCCGTCCGCCCCTTTTGAACCTCGCAGCGATCCCTGAGTACCGTGGACCTCCGGGATTAGGGTGTATTGCTCGCCGTTGACCTGATCTCCCTCGATGACCAGCACGACACGGGTAATTCCCTCCGGAGTGGTGGATTCAAAATAGAGGGGGGCGGCCGAGACCGGAAGCGAGAGCGCCAGAACGGCGAACCAAAGCAGTCGGGATTTCATGTGCTTGATGTAATGTGGGGCTGCGACCAATGCAATCTTGTCTGCGGAAAAATGCTGGGGAGGATCGTGCTCACAGCCCCGCCATCACGCTCCAGACTCGCACGATTTTCGCCTTCACGGCGGCGAGGTCGGAGGTGTAGTTCGTCACGAACAGGGCAAAGGCGTAGCGTTTCCCTGAGCGCGCCTCGAGATAGCCTGCGTAGTTGCGAATGCGGTCCATCGTCCCGCTTTTTGCGCGAATGCGGCCCTCCGCCGCCGTGCCTCCGCCGATGCTTTTCAGGGTGCCCGACCGTCCGGCGACGGGTAGGGAACGCCGGAAGGTTTCGAATGATTCACCCTTCGCGGTGTGGTAAAGCATCAGGGTCATCTGGCGAGGGGTCACTGAGTTGGCGCGGGACAGGCCACAGCCGTCTCCCATCACAAATCCGGTCATGTCGATGCCTTTTTTCTCCCAGTAGTCGCGGACGATGGTCGAAGCGGCCCCGGTGGATCCATCGCCTTTTCCCTTCACTCCGATCGAGCGATGGAGACACTCGGCTTTCAGATTGTCGGATTGGTGGTTGGTCGTCACGAGAATTTCTGAAAGCGGCTCCGACTTCTGCTCGAAGATCGTCTTCCTCGCCCCGATCTCCTCGCCCCGGATCGAGAGAAGTCGGTCCGTGGTCGGTTCACCGGAGAGGGAGATTCCGTTCTCGTTCAGATACTCGGTGAAGCTTCTCGCGCAAAAATACGCTGGATCGGGTAGGGCACCCTTGATCGTGAACGATCCATTCCCCGCCGGCACGGTTCCGCGGAAAGTGGTCAGTCGGCCATAGGCGTCACCGTAGACATAGCCATTGTCGCCCGAGCCGGGAGGGCCGACGCGCATCTCGTTGACGAAGTCGTGGTCCGGCAGCTGCGGACTCGTCCCGGCAAGCGGTGCCCTTGCGCCAACAGCCGGAGTCCGGAAGGTCGCGCGAAAGAGATTGTTGAGTACGGTCAGGCCACAGGCCCCGGCACCGTAGTAGTTGCCGAGATCGTTCCATTGCCAGGTATCGGGAGTGAGGACGGTGCCAAAGATCGAGGCGTCCCCGATGACGCGCCCTTCAACCTGCTTCACCCCCGCCTCCCCAAGGGCCGTTCTCCATCTTGCAAAGGTCGGATTCAATTCGTCCGCCGCGAGTGTCGGGTCGCCTCCGCCGCGGATCACCACATCCCCCTTCAGCACCCCATCTTCCCCGAGCGCTCCGGTGGTCTGGATCTCGGTGGAAAAACGAAAGTCTGCTCCCAGCAACTCGTTCGCCGCCGCCGTGGTGACGACCTTCATCGTCGAAGCCGGGACGAGTCCGGCGTCCATCTGGTACCCGGCAGCCGACTCCGGAGAGGCCGAGAGGTCGATGAGACAGAAGCCCACGAGCGCGGTGCGCAGGCCCGATTCGCCCGCGATCTCCCGGACTTCGTCAATCACCTCCTCGACGGTGGCAGCATCGAGCGGTGCAGCCGTCGCCAGAGTGAGCGCGAGAAAAATCCGAACAAAACAACGCCGTCGCAGATGGGGCGAGCGGCATGGGCGGCGAGGCCCCGGAGCGGACTCATTTGGTGAACTGCCATTCATGCGGAATGCTCTTCTCCTTCCGCAGGCCGGTCAACTCCTCGTTGGTGAAGGCGACGCCGCTCCCGAGGGATGGACGATCTGACCCTCTTGTCCCTTCCTCTCGAGAGGGTTCAGTTTGCGGACGCCGGAGCGGTCGTCCCCGGTTTTGCTGCCTTGATCAGAAAGTCGTCGTATTGCACGTCGTCGATAGTCGTGGTGAGGCTGACGACCGATTTGGTTTCGTGGGAATGGCCTGGCGATTTCAGTTTGCCGACCTCGAAGCCGTTCACCGAGACGACGACCTCTTCGCCCTTCGTGCGGATGAGGAGGGTGTGCCATGACTCCCGTTTCAGATCGAGCACGAAGTTGGAGGTCTTGGTCTTGAGCAAC
>CALDKL010000532.1 GCA_937898895.1 uncultured Verrucomicrobiae bacterium
CTGACCGCCTATGAATGTCCCCGACCACCTGCTCTACTGCGACTCCCACGAATGTATCGATCCGACCGCACCCGAAGCTGCCGTCATCGGCATCAGCGACCACGCCCAGGAGGAACTGACCGACGTTGTCTATCTGGAACTGCCCGCCGTGGGCCACACCTTGAAAAAGGGTGAAGCCTTTGCCGTGATCGAATCGGTCAAGGCAGCCAACGACATCTACGCGCCAGCCAGCGGCGAGGTCGTCGCGGTGAATCAGGCTCTCGTCGAGTCGCCCGAAGCCGTCAATACCGATCCCTACGGAGCGGGCTGGATGGTGAAAATCCGTCTCGACGATCCTTCCGAACTTTCCGACCTCAAAAACGCGGAGTCTTATCGTGAATTCCTTTCCTGATTCCGCTCCCTTCGCGGACCGACACATCGGTCCCTCGACGCAGGAGGTCGAGGCGATGCTGGCATCGCTCGGCTGCGCCTCGCTCGATGCCTTTCTCCGCGAAGTCGTACCCGCCGACCTCTTCCGCGACGAAGCGCTTGCCCTGCCTCCCGCGCTCAACGAAACCGAGGCTCTCGCAAAACTGCGCGGGATCTTTGGAAAAAATGCGTCGGTGCGTTCGTGCATCGGGCGGGGATACTACGGCACCGTCACGCCACCGGTGATCCAGCGCTGCATTCTCGAAAACCCGGGCTGGTACACCGCCTACACACCCTACCAGGCCGAGATTTCCCAGGGCCGCCTCGAGGCCTTGCTCAATTTCCAGACTCTGATCTGCGATCTCACCGCTCTGCCTGTGGCGAATGCTTCCCTCCTCGATGAAGCCACTGCCGCCGCCGAAGCAATGGCCCTGGCTGCCGGGACGCGTGCGAAGGGGAAAAAGTTCCTGGTGAGTGATGCGTGTTTTTCCCAGACGATCAACGTCATCCGCACCCGTGCCGAACCCCTCGGAATCGAGGTGATCGTCGATGCGGCGGGCAGCTTCGATTTTGCTGCGGCGGGTGAGGAGCTGATCGGTGTCCTCCTGCAGTATCCGGGGGAGAGCGGTGCCGTGGAGGATCTGCGCGATCTCGCAGCCGATTGCAAAGCGGCCGGGGGAGTGGTCATCGTCGCCGCCGACCTCCTCGGTCTCGTTCTCCTCGAGCCGCCCGGCCGCTGGGGAGCCGATATCGTTGTCGGGAGTGCCCAGCGTTTTGGCGTGCCCATGGGCTTCGGGGGGCCCCACGCCGCCTACATGGCGTGCAGCGATGCTCTGAAACGCCGCATGCCCGGCCGCCTCATCGGTGTCTCCCGCGATGCCGACGGTCGCCCCGCCCTGCGCCTTTCCCTGCAAACTCGTGAACAACATATCCGGCGCGAGAAGGCGACATCGAACATCTGCACCGCCCAGGTCCTTCTCGCGGTGATGGCCGGAATGTATGCCGTCTATCATGGCCCCAAAGGCCTGCAGCGCATTGCCCGCCGTGTCCATGGGGCGACCTCGCAGCTCGCCGCCGCATTGAAAGCCGCGGGATACCGCCTCGCCCACGATTCGTGGTTGGATACCCTCACCGTTCTCGTCGACGAGTCGAAACGCGCCGGGATCCTCGCACGGAGTGCGAATGTCAGGATCAATCTGCGCACGGACCGATCCGGTGCACTGGGCCTCTCTCTCGATGAAGCCCTCGTCGAGAGCGGCGACTGGACACTGCTCTTCGATGTCTTCGGCGTGGCCCGTCCCACCTCGTCCGAGGTGCCCCCGGGGCTGCCGGAGTCGCTTCGCCGCACCGGAGATCTTCTCGTCGAGCCGGTCTTCAACCGATTCCACACCGAGACCGAGCTGATGCGCTACCTGCGCCGTCTCGAAGGCAAGGACATTGCCCTGAACTGGAGCATGATTCCTCTCGGCTCGTGTACGATGAAGCTCAACGCCGCCGCCGAGATGATGCCGCTGAGCTGGAGCGAAGTCGCCGCCCCGCATCCCTTTGCCCCCGCCGATCAGGTCGAGGGCTATCGAGAGATGATCGCCTCGCTCGAGCACTGGCTCGCGGTCGTCACCGGATTTGATGCCGTCAGCGTGCAGCCAAATGCCGGCTCGCAGGGCGAATACGCGGGGCTGCTCGCCATCCGCCGCTATCACGAATCGCGCGGAGACTCGGATCGCAAGGTCTGTCTCATCCCCGTGTCCGCCCACGGCACCAATCCGGCGAGTGCGGTGATGGTAGGTTTCGAAGTCGTCGCCGTCGCCTGTGACCGCGAGGGCAATATCGATACCGCCGATCTCGCCGCGAAGGTGGAGCAACACTCGGCTCGCCTCGGGGCGCTCATGATTACCTATCCATCGACCCACGGAGTCTTCGAGGAAGGAGTCGCGGCGATCTGTGAACGGATTCATCGGCACGGAGGCCAGGTCTACATGGACGGGGCCAATCTCAATGCACAGGTGGGGTTCTGTTCCCCCGGATCGATCGGGGCCGATGTCTGCCATCTGAATCTGCACAAGACCTTTTGCATTCCCCACGGCGGCGGAGGACCGGGTGTCGGACCCATCGGGGTCAGGTCGCATCTGGCACCCTATCTGCCGGGCCATTGCGAATGGCCCGAGGCGCCGACCCATGCCGTCAGTGCCGCGCCCTACGGCAGTGCCTCGATTCTCACGATCTCCTGGATGTATCTCGCGATGATGGGGCCAAATCTGCGCCGCTCCACCGAGATCGCCATTCTCAATGCGAACTACATCGCCCATCGCCTCGAGCCGTACTACCCCGTGCTCTACAAGGGAAAACAGGGGCGTGTGGCACACGAGTGCATCATCGACGTGCGCGGTTTCAAGGAAAGTGCCGGGATCGAGGTGGAGGACATCGCGAAGCGGCTCATCGATTACGGATTCCACGCCCCGACCATGTCGTGGCCCGTCCCCGGCACCCTCATGATCGAGCCGACCGAGAGCGAGTCGCGCGAGGAGCTGGATCGCTTCTGCGAGGCAATGATCTCGATTCACGCCGAAATTGCAAAGATCGCTGCGGGCGAGTGGGATGCGAACGACAATCCGCTGAAACACGCCCCGCATCCCGCGACGACGCTGCTTTCCGATTCGTGGAGCCGTGCCTACTCGCGCGAGGAAGCCGCCTATCCGCTGCCGTGGGTGCGCGAGCGAAAATTCTGGCCGCCGGTGAGCCGCATCGACAATGTCTACGGCGACCGACATCTCGTCTGCACCTGTGAGGGCATGGAAAACTATGCTTCGTGAAGAGGGGAGAACATCGATGGAGGACGCCGCACCTTTTCCCGAAGACTGGACACCCAACATGCGGGCGAACCTGGTCTTTTTGACGAGAGGCGACCAGGTTCTGCTGATTCACAAGAAGACCGGACTTGGGGCGGGAAAGATCAACGGGCCCGGAGGCAAGATCGAGCCGGGAGAAACTGCGATGGAAGCTGCGCGTCGGGAGGTGAAGGAGGAGTTGCATCTCGAGGTGGGTGACATCGAGGAAAGGGGAGTGCTTCACTTCGAGTTCGTCGACGGGCTGAAACTGCATTGTGTCGTCTTTTACGGAACCGATTTTCAGGGCACGCCAACCGAGACCCGCGAGGCCAGACCGGAATGGTTTCCCGTTGCGGATCTGCCGCTCGAGCGCATGTGGGCCGACGACCGACATTGGCTGCCCCGGATGTTGCGGGGAGAATGCTTTCGCGCCTGGTTTCATTTCGATGGGGAAACGATGCTGTCGCGGCGGGTCGAAAGTCGTCCCCGTCTTCCCGCAGCTTCCCCTCCCTGAAGGTTCGCCATGCGCCTTTCCGATCCCTTCTTTGTTCTCGTCGCACTAATCCTGCACCAGGGCGTTCAGGGTCAGGTGGTCGACCCCTATGCCGAGGAGGCACCCGCAAATCCGGTTCAGGACACCGCCGATGAACCCGTGCGCGAATCCTTTTCACTGGAGGCGGCGACAGGATATCTTGATCGCCGCGCCCATCTTGCCGAGAGTCGATGTTATGCCTGTCACTCGACCTTTACCTATCTCCCCGCCCGCAGCCTGATCGATCCGTTGGCACCGGAGGTGATGCGGACACGTCTGATGTTGGAGCGTTTCCTGACAAAGCTCCATACTCCCGCAGAGGCGGCAGCGGTGAAGACGATGCACATTCCCCGCGTCCGCCTGCTCGCGGCGGTGGAGTTGGCGCGTCATGACGCAGCGACGACGGGTCGGCTCGCGCCGGTGACGCGGCAGGCTCTCGATCACCTCTGGAAGCTGCAGACCTCCTCTGGCGGTATCGACTGGATCCATGTGAAGGAGGCACCCCAGGCAATCGATGACTGGTGGCCCGCAGCGATGATGGCTCTCGGGGTCGCGGCCGCCCCGGAGGGCTATGCCTCGACCGAGGCGGCGAAGGCGGGTTTGGAGAAACTGCGCACTTGGTTTCGTGCGCACCCACCCCAGACACGGCATGAACAGGCTCTCACCCTGCTGGCCGATTCCGCGATCGGGGGGATTCTCGACGACCCGCAGCGGAACCGATGCATCGAGTCGATCCGTTCCGGACAGCACGAAGACGGAGGATGGAGCATGACCGATCTCGCTCCGTGGCACCGCAGGGACCAGAAACCCCTCGATCCGGATCAGAGCGATGGATATGCCACCGCGCTCTGTGTCTACGCCCTTGTACGGGCCGGAGTGGATCGGGATGACCCTGGATTGCGGAAGGGGATCGACTGGCTGAAAGGCAATCAGCGAGAGACGGGCGGATGGTACACGCAGTCTCCTTTTTCCCGCGACAAGCTGGCGAGCAACACGGGCACCTCCTTCGCGATCCAGGCGTTGGCGGCCTGTGGAGAGTTGCCGCCGCCACCGGTAGTCACGGCAGAAGCCCTGGCCTCAGCCCGGGAACGTGCCGCCGCCGAATTGCCTGCCGATCAGTATTTGCCGGGAGCAGAAGGCAGTGTCCCCTGAATCGTTAGAATTGGTTGGTGGCTGGTTGGCCTCATGCGAC
>CALDKL010000533.1 GCA_937898895.1 uncultured Verrucomicrobiae bacterium
CCCGCATCGACATCCGCCATCCCCATTCGCTGCCCAAGGCCAAGGCTCGCAAGGGTAGGGGGGCTCCCTTGCTTCCGTGGGTGGGCCGGATGGCCAAGCGAGGGCTCCTTCTCGGGACGCTCGTCCTCGCCGGAGGAGTGGGCTATTGTGCTTGGAAAGCCTCGAAATTCGATCTCGCTCTCGTTAGGGAGATCCCGGAGCGAACCCTGGTCTACGACCGGAACGGCATCCTCATGGGGCATGTCGCCGGGCATGGTGAGAACCGGGTCTCGGTGCCTGCCTCGCAGGTGTCACCGCATTTCATCAAAGCCCTCCTCGCACGAGAGGACAACCGATTCTACGATCACCACGGTGTCGACCCGATCGGGGTGCTGCGGGCGCTCGTGACGAACCTGAAATCAGGTGGAAAAGCCCAGGGGGCCTCGACCATCACGATGCAACTCGCCCGCAATACCTTTGGGATGCGCGAGATGTCCCTGCAGCGCAAGGTCATGGAGGCGGCCCTCGCAATCCGCCTCGAGAACGAGTATTCCAAAGAGGAGATCCTCACCTTCTACATGAACCGGGTCTATTTCGGTTCCGGTCTCTACGGGATCGAGCGGGCGGCTCAGGGCTATTTCATGAAATCGGCTTCGGAGCTGACTCTGGCCGAGGGAGCCATGCTCGCCGGGGTGATTCGGGGCCCGAGTTTGCTGAATCCTTTCCGCAGCATGGAAAATGCGAAGGACATTCAGGGGGAGGTGCTGGATCGCCTCGTCGCTGCAGACCTCGTTTCCCGTGAGGAGGCGGCTCGGGCGAAAAACCAGGTCATCGCCCTGCGTCCGCCGAAGGAACGTCTCGCCACGGGCAGTTATCCGCTCCAGGCCGTCTTTGATCTGCTCGAGGACTACCTCGCTCCCCACCTCATCGAAAACGGCGGGCTCCGCATTCACACGACCATCGACACGGGTCTCCAGCAGACCGCCCAGAGAGCACTCGATGCACATCTGGGCTCGGTCGAGCACTTGCCTGGATATGCACATGCCCCGCGCAGCTCGCACCGGGACGGGAACAATACCCGGTATCTCCAGGGATCGGTCGTGACACTCGACAATCGCACCGGCGGGATTGTCACCCTCGTCGGGGGAAGGGATTTCGGGGAAAGCTCCTTCAATCGCGCCTTCTCGGCGAGACGTCAGGCGGGCTCGACGTTCAAACCCTTCGTCTATGCGGTGGCCTTCGACCGGGGCGGGCTCCGGCCCAACACCCGCATCAGCGACGATCCCATCGAGATCGGAGGCTGGTCTCCGAAAAACAGCGATGGCACCTATCGCGGCAAACTGCCTGCGGCCACGGGGCTGATTCTTTCGCGCAACACCATGTCGGTCCGCGTCGGACAGATGGCGGGACTTTCGAATCTCCGTGATCTCGCCCGGGCGTTGAAATTCGGCGAGATTCCGAATTCACCGATCATCTCGCTCGGGGCCTTCGAGACTTCACCGGTGACACTAACAAGTGCCTATTCGACGTTTCCGACCGGAGGGGTGAATCTCGCGCCATTCCTCATCTCGCGAATTGAGCACGCGGATGGTTCGATCCTGTATGCCAACGAGCCTGCGGGACGTCGAATTTTCCCGGAAGGCGTCGCTTCAACGGTTTCGAACATCCTCGGGAAAGTGATCGACGAAGGCACCGCCGCCGAGGCACGCAAATCGGGCTATCTCGCCCCGGCCTACGGCAAGACCGGCACGACAAACGATTATCGCGATGCGTGGTTTGTTGGTTACACGGACAAGCTGACGACGGGGGTGTGGGTCGGGCTCGACCAACCGAAGACAATCATGGATCGGGGCTATGGCAGCACGCTCGCCCTTCCCGTCTGGACGGAGGTGATGAAGGCGGCCGAGGGAAGGGGATATGCGGCCGCGAGACTTCCGGGGACCAACAGTGGATTGCTCGTCGCCAGTCCTCTCGGGGCCGATGACGGTGCCGCCTCCGGTTCCGGTGGAAGCGGGATCGGCAAAGCGGTCCGCGGTGTGGGGCGTTTTCTGTTCGGTGCGTCGAAACGGTGAATGTGCCAATCGGCGTGGCGTTCACTCCATTCCCAGCGCTTTTCTCAGGGGCGGCTCGAGCGCGTCGGCTTGGCGCAGGAAACCGAGATCGTTCGGATGCGATCCGTCGGTGGTGCCTTCGGTGTCGTCACCGAGGAGGGGTTCTCCTTCAACGTAGGTGATGCCTTTCACGCCGGATTTCACGAGATTGTCGTAGGCGTGGAGAAAGGCGGCGCGGCTTCCCGTATGGCGGTCGCGCTTTGCTTTCATGATCCAGGCGTTTGCGTAGGTGCGATCCTCCACCAGAAGGATTGGTGTTTCGGGGCGGACTTCGCGGAGTCGGCGTACAAAGGCTTCGGCGCGTTCGGTGACCTCGGGTTCAGTCATGTTCGGGAGGCAGTCGATCACGTAGACGGCCGCATCGATCTCGGCGAGGAGAGCAGCGACTTCAGGTTCCATTTTTCCGTTTCCGGAAAAGCCCAGGTTGATGACCGGACGGTCGAGACGTCTCCCAAGGATGGACGGATGCGGCATGCCGGGGCGCGAGGCGGAGGCCCCGTGGGTGATCGAGGTGCCGTAGAATACAATCGGCTTGTCGGGACGCGGGGCGATCGGTTGGAAAGTCGCGCCTTTTGGCACCCCGACTTCGACTTTCGTCGTGGAATTGTAGAGTGGGAGGTAGGCGAGATAGGTGCGCAGTCCCGGATCGATCCCGCTGATCTCGTGAGTCGTCGTCACCTCCTTGGGCCGAGAGACTTCGACCCACTTCCATTGGTTTCCGTCGCGGGCGTAGAGATCGATCCCGCTCACTCCTGTGGCGGGCATGTGCGGCATTACGAGATTTGGGATGCCCACCGTGTGGCGAAGTCGGATCGTCGTGGCATCCGTGTTGAAGCGAAATGAGATTCCTGCGCTGTGCCGCGACAGGCTCCAGACCGGCGGGCGCACGATCTTTTCCGCCTTTGCCGGGAGGCGGTCGAAAGGGGCCTTCAGATCCGACGGAGCCCAGCCTTGTCCTTCGGCGCCCCACTGGGAGACATCGTGCCAGACGACCTCGGGTGGTGCCGGGGGTTCTGTTCGGGGAGGTTCCGCGCGGAGGAGGCTTGCACCGAGGATCGCGGCAGCGGAAAAGGCGAGAAACGTGGGGGCGAGGATTCGCTTCATTGGCATGAGAGAGTTGACGAGACAATGGAACCACGCTGCGGCCTGCGTCAACGAAGGATCGATAAGAATAATAGGACGGGAAAATAAAAGTAGAGTTGAGAGCGATGAATGCTATTCTGATTCGCGTCTCGAAGACTCGACAATAATTCATCTCCCATG
>CALDKL010000534.1 GCA_937898895.1 uncultured Verrucomicrobiae bacterium
AGGATCTCCTCAAGGAAAACGAGATCAGGGATCCCAAGAACCTCAAGATCGGAGACTCCATTCAGTTGCCTTCCGGGGCAAGCGCAAAGGCGGAGGGGGCATCACCTCAACCAACGACGGCAGCGGCAGCGGTAACGACGGCGGCCCCTCCGGCCGGGGCGGACTGGCAATACTACACCATCCGGAAAGGCGACAATCCCTGGAAGATCGCCAAGGCCCTCAAGGTCGAACACGGGAAGATAGTCAGTCTCAACGAAGGCGTTGATTTCACGAGGCTCCGGATCGGCCAGCAAATCAAGGTTCCGAAAACGCCGTAAGGACTTCCGAAATCCGACGCACGGATCGGTTGTGACCGTGTGTCCGGATTGCCCACCGGATCGCATTGCCGGTGAGCCATTGTAAGGTGAAACGAGAAGGTGACTCCCCATTCATGACCTGGACCCCATGACCTGGACCCTCTGTCTCGCTTTGGCTCTTGTGATCCTTGTTGTCGTGGGCTGGTATCTCTTCGAAGGCAATTGGGATCGGCGTCTCTTTGCCAGGGAATCCGGAAAGGCGTGTGTGAATCTGAACGCCAGCGAAGCTGCCGCCTTCCTTCGCGAACATCCGGAAACGCAGGTTCTCGACGTGCGTTCCGAAGCCGAGTTTTCCCGAGGGGCTTTGCCTCGCGCGATCCTCATTCCCCTGGGAGACGCTGCGTTCGAAGAAACGATCAGCGAGCTGGATCGCTCCCGCCCCGTGCTTGTATACTGCGCGGGCGGCTACCGCAGCCGCAAGGCGGTGGAGCGGCTCAAAGCGATGGGTTTTCAAAATATCCGACATCTCCACCGCGGCTACCTTTCGTGGAAGCCAGGCCACACCCGACAAGCGACAATCACGACTGCATGAACCCTATCCTCCAACGATCCCTCCTCCTGCTCTGCGTCCTTCCCGGCCTGCTCCTCGCAGACGAGGCGAGCGTCAAACCCGGCATCAATACCAAGTTTCTCGACCCGAAGCTCAACGTTGCGGAATGGACTCAGAAGTTTGAAACAGAGAGCCGTGAGATCTACCATCTGCGGGACAAGATCGTCGCGACGGCGGGGATTCGGCCGGGAATGGTCGTTGCGGACATTGGAGCGGGAACGGGCCTGTTTACCCTGGCATTTTCCTCGGCAGTGGGAAGCGGGGGCACGGTCTACGCTGTGGAGATCGCAAAACAGTTTCTTGACCACATCCGCGCTCGAGCCGCCAAAGTGGATGCGGCGAATGTGCGGACGATCCTCGGCACGGAGCAGAGCGTGGAACTGCCCGAAGCAAGCATCGATCTCGCCTTCCTCTGTGATGTCTATCACCACTTCGAATATCCGAAATCGAGCCTGGCGACGCTGCATCGAGCGATCAGGCCGGGCGGAGAACTCATCCTGATCGATTTCAAACGCATTCCTGGCAAGAGCAGCGACTTCATCCTGAACCATGTCCGGGCGGGACAGGAGGTGTTCGAGTCCGAGATTGTCGCAGCGGGTTTCGAGAAGTCCGGCGAAGTCTCTGACCTCCTCACCGAAAACTATTTTGTGCGCTTCAAGCGGAAGTGAGTCGTTTTCCCGGAGTCGGGAAACTTCCGAATCCAAATCTGTCCGTCGAGGCTTCTTGTTTCCCGGTGTCAGCCCGTGAGAGGTGGCTCCCACGGACGGAGCCACTGTCTTGATTGGATTTGAGGATTGAGAAGCGGCTCGTTCTCGGCAGATTTGACCGAGACTCATGAGAATGAAAGACCGAGAGCTTGGGTATGTCCCACAGATCGTTAAAATCGGCGGCGACTGATTGATGTGAGAATGTTCGTTTGGTGAATGTTTGACAAGGCTCGAATTGTCCCGCGCTGTTGCTCGCAGCGCAGGGCGAGGCGACGGTGTCGTCTTCTCCACAGAGCTCCAGAACGAGCTCTGCCGCGAGCCACT
>CALDKL010000535.1 GCA_937898895.1 uncultured Verrucomicrobiae bacterium
GGCCTACCGTCGTCCCGGCGGTGGCCCGGACAAGCCCACCGAAAAACGCACCGAACGCCCCGAAAAGGCCTCAGCCTGAAGCCTCCCGGCGGGTTCCCGACCGAACCCACCGGACCCTCCTGTTTCCAGCGGCCACCGGATCCTTCCCGCAGCCCTGATTTTCGAGTCGACAGCTCACCGCATTTCGCAAAGGTATCTGCATGAAATGGATTCACCCGCTCCTCACCCTCGCCCTCATGGGTTTCCTCGGGACTCTCGCCACCGCAGCCGATGCGGAACCCCCGTTCCGCCACTTTGTCTCCTTTCAGTTCAAGGAGGGAACCGCCCCGGAGAAACAGGAGGAACTGGTCAAGGCATTCCTTGATCTCAAGAGCCGGATCGATGGAATCGTTGATCTGGAATGGGGTGCGACGGAAAACATCGAACCGCTCGCGAACGGCTTCACCCATTCGTTTCTCGTGACGTTCAAGGACAAGGCGGGGCTTGCGGCCTACCTGCCCCATCCCGCCCACAAAGCCTTCGTCGAACTGCTCAAACCCCACCTCGAGAAGGTCTACGTCTTCGACTACACCGCGAAGAAGTAATCCCCGTCTCTCCGGGATAGGTCAGGGGAACGCTTTGCGCATCGCCTCATTCACGTTTTCGCCGTCTGCCCAGACTTCTGCGTAATAGCGCGGCGGAACGGCGTCGCGATCCTTTACCGTGCGCACGAGCAGGTCGGTGGGATCGGCGAGCAGTTCGCGCAGCTTTTGGATGCGATCCTTGTTTTTTGCCTTTGCTTCGTCCTCCTGCCCCGCACCTCCCGCCTCGAGCAGGGTGAGCGGCTGATTGTGCACCCACACACCAAAGCCAAGATCGAGATCCATCGCCAGGGTATTGCCGTCGACGATGCGGACGAGCTTCGCCCAGAAAACGTAGTTTGGTTCCGGCGGATCCTCGGCCCGGAGAGTGGCGGAAAGAATGAGCAGCAGGGCGAAGGGGGCAAGAATCCGGCGCATGGTCGATCAAAGAGGGTTTCTTCCGGGAGTATAGAGGGTCCACTCCCCTCGTGACAATCCCGCAATGAGGGCTTTCGTGACGCCGCCTCCCGAACCATAATCGGACCATGACCTCCGGAATCGAACTCATCCATGCCGCCGCGGCCCCCGCCGCAGTCGGACCCTATTCCCACGCCGTCCGCGTGGGACAGCTCCTGTTTTGCTCGGGACAAATTCCCCTCGACCCAAAAACGATGAAACTGGTCGAAGGAGGCATCGAAGAACAGACGCGCCAGGTCCTCGCCAATATCGGGGCGGTGCTTTCATCACAGGGCGTGGATTCCAATGCCATTGTCCGAACGACCCTCTTCCTTGCCGACATGGCCGATTTCCCTGTCGTCAATCGCATTTACGGAGAAGTTCTCGGCGATCACAAACCAGCCCGCTCCACCGTGCAGGTGGCCGGTATGCCCCTTGGTGCCCGCATCGAAATCGAAGTGACGGCATTGCTCTGACCCCTCGGGAGCCCCGGCCGTTTTCCGGGTCCTGGTAATGAGATTGGCGGTTGATTCGCTGCGAGGCCTGTCCTAGGGTCCGCCACCATGGTTCGACACAACGTTTATTTCTGGCTCGACCCGACCCTCACTGACCAACAAAAAGCATCGTTCGAAGCGGGCCTGGAGGCTCTCTTTCGCATCGATGTGGTCGCGGCAGGCACCTTCGGAACGTCGGCGGCAACGCCCGTTCGCCCTGTCACTCAGAACACCTTCGACTACGCCCTTGTCCTCGAATTCGACTCGGTTGCGAAACACGACGCTTATCAGGTCCACCCCGATCACGAAGTTTTCGTGAAGGAATTCTCCCCCTGGTTCCGCGAAGTGCGCGTTTACGACACCCAGTTCTGAAACCCGTCCAAGGAAGGGAGAAAAGCCGACACGACGTTTTTCGATTTTTTCGCTTAGACAATTCCGATCACTTCCGCACATTACCGCGACAACTGCTCTTCCCGCATCTCATGCACCTCGAAATCCTCAATTCCTCGAAGGAAACCCTCGACTACGAGTTCCACGGTGACCCCTCGGACACTTCGTTGCTCGCGATCATTGGCCATGGAGTCACAGGAAACAAGGATCGTCCCTGGGCCGTCGGACTTGCCGAAGCACTGGAGAAGGCCGGCTTCAACGCACTGCGATTCTCCTTTTCGGGCAATGGCAAATCGGGCGGTAAGTTCGAGGACTCGACCATCACCAAGGGAGTCAAGGACCTCCGCGCCATCGTTGATGCCGCCGAAGAGGAAGGATACCACCGCATCTGCTACATCGGCCACAGCATGGGTGCCGCCGTCGGTGTGCTCGCCACTGCGAAGGATGAACGCATCGAGTTGCTCGTCTCTCTCGCCGGCATGGTCCATACGAAGCAATTTGTCGAGCGCGAGTTCGGCGGGCAGAAACCTGGCAAGGGCTGCATGTGGGACGACAAGAATTGCCCGCTTTCCCAAACCTTCGTTGACGACATGAACAAGATCGGCAACGTCCTCTCGAAAACAGAGAAGATCGAGGTGCCTTGGCTCATCGTCCACGGCGACGCCGATGATGTCGTCCCGGTCGAAGAGGGGCAGGAGATCTACGCGAGCGCCTACGAACCGAAGGAACTCGTCATCCTCCCCGGCGTCGATCACGTCTTCAGCGGTGAGGGACTCGCCCAGATGACCGAGGCAGTCCTCTCCTGGCTGAAGGGCCACAGCAACTAGCCGGGCCATGGCCCGCGAATCGGCTCCAGACGTCATCGGGCTGGGAATGTCCGTGCTCGACCTCGTCCAGGTAGTCGAGCAGTTCCCTGCCGGAGAAGGTGTCACACGGGTGAAGGACTCGGTCCTGATGGGAGGAGGTCCCGTCCCAACCGCCCTATGCGCCGCTTCGCGACTCGGGGCGAAAACCGCCATCCTCGACCGGATCGGTGACGACTGGCGTGGACAACTTATCCTGTCGGATTACGAACGCTTCGGGGTTTCGACCGCACATCTCCTCCGCGAACGAGGGAAACGGAGCTCCTTCGGAACGGTTCTGGTACGAAGGTCCGACGGCGAACGACATCTGCTATTCGAAGAAGGCGACTTCTCTCCGTTTGCCATGCACGATCTTCCTCGAAACTTGCTCGAATCCTGCCGCATTTTGCATCTCAACGGGCGCCACTGGCCCGCCTGCCGGGAGGCGGCGCACATCGTTCGCAAAGCGGGGGGCCTCGTTTCCTTCGACGGCGGTGCCCATCGCTACGATGAACAACATGTCCAGATCTTTCCCTTCATCGACCTCCTCATTGTGGCCGCAGATTTTGCGGATCGCGCCGTCGGAGTCGGAGATCGCCCGACCCAACTCGCCCGGCTCGGACAATGGGGTGCCCAAATCGTAGGAATCACCGACGGAGCACAGGGCAGTTGGTTTCGCGAAGCCGGATCCGCCTGCTTTCATCAACCCGCCTTTCCCATCGCACCTATCGTCGACACCACCGGATGCGGGGATGTCTTTCACGGAGCCTTTCTCGCCTCGGCCATCTGTGGTGAGCCATGGACCGAGTGTGCGCGGGTCGCATCCGCCGCCGCAGCCCTCGCCGCTACCGCCCTCGGGGGGAGAGGGCGGCTTGCGGACAGAGAGGAGTTGGCAGCCTTTCTCAGTGCCGAGTCTTGATTCCGTCGCCCTGCCCTGTGAACCCTCATTCCCACGAGAAAGCGACTCGCATTTCCGGCACGTTTCTCTAAGTTGATCACCCGAAACGATGGCAGGCGGATCCCAGGAAGAAGGCAAACTGACGCCGATGATGCAGCAGTACCAGGCAATGCGCCGACAACTGCCCGACGACGTCCTGCTCCTCTACCGTCTCGGAGACTTCTATGAGATGTTTTTCGAAGACGCGAAGATCGCTTCACCCATCCTCAACGTCGCCCTCACCAAACGCAATGGCATGCCCATGTGCGGAGTGCCCTACCACGCCATCGAAGGCTACCTCGCCAAGCTGATCCGCGCCGGCAAGCGCGTCGCCCTCGCCGAGCAGACGACCGATCCGCGACCGGGCAAGATCGTCGAGCGCGAGATCAGTCAGATCATCAGTGCAGGCACCATCGACGACCTGAACCTCCTCGACTCGGCCCGTCCAAACTACCTCGCCGCCGTCCTCCGAGCCAAAGGGCGTTACGGGCTTGCCTGCATCGAGCACAGCACGGGCGAATTCCGCATCACTGAATTTTCCGACCGCGATTCCCTGGAGGATGAACTCGCCCGACTCCGCCCGAGCGAATTGCTCTTTTCCGAAGACCAGGCGAGCGAATTCGATCTCCTGCCCCGCGCCCAGAGCTACGACGGCTACCCCTTTCTCCTCGAGCAGGCCGAATACACGCTGAAGAGACATTTCAAAGTGCAGTCCCTCGACGGATATGGCTGCGGCGGATTTCATCCCGCCGTCGGCGCGGCCGGAGCCATCCTTCACTATGTCGAAACGCAGCTCCGCCGGAGCGTCGGCCACCTGCGCTCCCTGCAATCCTACCACACCGACGCCTACCTCCTCATCGACGCCTCAAGCCAGGCGAACCTCGACCTGGTCACGAGCCGATCCGGGGGCACAAAATCCTCACTCCTCGGTGCTCTCGACCGTACCCGCACCCCGATGGGGGCGCGCAAGCTGCGTCACTGGCTGCTCCATCCCCTGCGCGATCTGGATACACTCGTAGCGCGACAGAATTTCGTCGACGCCCTCATCCGCGAGGCATTTCTGCTGAACAATCTCCGCGAGGAGTTCAGCGAAGTGCGCGACATCGAGCGCACGCTCAGCCGACTCAGCCAGAGGTCGGGCAATGCGCGGGACCTCAAAGCGCTCGAACTCTCCCTGCGCCGCGTCCCCGGGGTGCGCGAGCAGGTGTCTTCGCTTTCAGGGGGAAGCCTCGCGGACCGTCTCGTCCGACAACTCGGCGATTTCTCGGACCTCTGCGAACTGCTCGACCGCGCTCTCGTCGCGGAACCTCCCGCGACTCTGAAGGAAGGCGGCATCTTCGCCGACGGATACAGCGCCGTGATCGATGAACTGCGCCGCGCCGCCACCGATGGCAAACAGTGGGTCGCCGACCTGCAGGCCCGCGAGCAGGCGCGCACCGGGATCGCCTCGCTGAAGATCAAATACAATGCGGTCTTCGGCTATTTCATCGAGATCACCAACACCCACCTCGAGAAAGCCCCGCCGGAATACACGCGCAAGCAGACCATGGCCAACGCCGAGCGTTTCATCACGCCCGAGCTGAAGGAAGTCGAAAACAAGATCCTCGGTGCCGACGAACGACTGCGCGTCCTCGAGCAACAGGAATTCCACCTCCTGCGAGAGACCGTGCTCGAGCACCTCACCGCAATCCAGGAAACCGCCACTGCCCTCGCCGAGATCGACGTCCTCGCCTCCTTCGCCGAGACGGCGCGCCTTTTCGGCTATTGTCGGCCGGTTCTCAACCACACGCGGAACCTCGTCATCGAAAACGGCCGCCACCCTGTCCTCGATCAAAACATCGGCGAGGAAAAATTTGTTCCCAACGATACCGCGATCCATGCGGAGACGAATCGTTTCATGCTCATCACCGGACCGAACATGGCGGGCAAGTCGACCTACATCCGCCAGGTCGCTCTCATCGCCCTGATGGCCCAGACGGGGAGCTTCGTTCCCGCCGAGCGTGCCGAAGTTGGCCTGATCGACCGCATTTTCACCCGGGTCGGTGCGAGCGACGACCTCGCGAAAGGCCAGTCCACCTTCATGGTCGAGATGACGGAGACCGCCCTCATCGCAAACCATGCCACCGAGCAGAGTCTCGTCATTCTCGACGAAATCGGACGAGGTACGGCGACCTACGATGGACTCTCCATCGCCTGGAGCGTCGTCGAACACCTCCACGACAAAGTGCGCTGCCGCTCTCTCTTTGCGACCCATTACCACGAACTGACCCAACTTGCCGCGTCGCGTCCGGCCCTGAACAACTACAATGTCGCCGTGCGCGAGTGGAATGAACAGATCATCTTCCTTCGTCAGATCGTTCCGGGTGCCGCCGACCGCAGCTATGGCATTCAGGTAGCGAGGCTCGCCGGGCTTCCGGATTCGATCATTGCGAGGGCAAAGGAGATCCTCTCCGTGCTCGAGGGCCAGGGAATGCCTCAGGCCCCCGATGCGACCCTGAAAGCCGGGCCATCCCCCGCTGCCTTCGAGTCCACCCCGAGAAAGCGTGTTCCCCGGCACGGGAGCCGCGACGAGACAACTGACGCGGATACTCAGGGGGACACACAGATGTTGTTGTTCAGCTAGGATTGCGGGAAGAGCCGAATTCTGGGGTTCCCGCCATCGCAAGTCTTCTTCCGACAACCCTTCTTGTCGTGACCGAAATCCGTCGGTTGGACGGGTTTGGACTCGCCAGGAACTCTCTCTTTGTGTAGGAAAAGGAAGTGATCGCCATGTCCCCCGAGTCCCCTTCCCCCACGGGCCCCCTTCTCGTTCGCCGGGAAGGGCACACCGCCCGCGAACGCAGTGCCTGCGGCTGGCGAGATCGCCTCATCAGCCACGAGGACGCGCCGCTCTCACCAGCGGCATGGGCGCACGCCGTGGACATTGATGGAGCGAAACTCCATTATCACAAGCGATCCACCGAGTTGTATTACGTCCTCGAGGGGGAAGGTCACGTTGTTCTCGACGGAGTCGAGGAGCCCGTGGCGAAGGGTTCACTCGTCCACATTCCGCCCGGTGTCGTGCATGGCGCGAAGGGTCGGATGCGCGTCCTTGTCGTAGGGATCCCGGATATCGCGGAGGATGATTAATTCGTCGCAGAAGAAGGGTGAACGGCGTTCACGCGGCCTCTTTCTCATCCCCCTTGGCGGAGCGCTTGTCCTCGACCGCAACCGGAAGGCGATTGCCTTCGACAACGTCACGATCCACAACGACGCGGGTGTGCCCCTCGTGATTCGGTGCGTCGAACATGATGTCGAGCATCAGTTTCTCGAAGACGGAACGCAGTGCGCGCGCACCGGTGCCGCGCCCGATGGCTTCCTCGGCGAGGGCCTCGAGTCCATCTTCGGTGATCTCGAGGGTCACTCCGTCCATGGCGAGAAGCTTGCTGTATTGCTTCACCATCGCGTTTTTTGGCTCGGTAAGGACCTCGATGAGCTCCTCGCGTTTGAGAGGCCGAAGGGTCGAAACGACGGGGAGACGGCCGACGAACTCGGGGATGAGCCCGAAGCCGTGAAGATCCTCGGGTGAAATATTGCGGAGGTGGCGCTCGATCTCGGACTCGCTCGCAATCTTTGTAACCTCGTCGCCAAATCCGAGCACCTTCTTGCCGAGGCGGCGCTTCACGATCTCCTCGAGTCCGACGAAGGCGCCGCCGCAGACGAAGAGAATCTTCTCGGTGTTGACCTGGATGTATTCCTGCTGCGGATGCTTGCGCCCGCCCTGCGGCGGCACGTTGCAGATGGTGCCCTCGAGCATTTTGAGGAGCGCCTGTTGCACCCCCTCGCCGGAGACATCGCGGGTGATGGAAACGTTCTCGGTCTTGCGTCCGATCTTGTCGATCTCGTCGATGTAGACGATACCCATCTCGGCGCGTTTCACATCGTAATCCGCCGCCTGGAGGAGGCGGAGGATGATGTTCTCGACGTCCTCGCCGACGTAACCCGCCTCGGTCAGCGTGGTCGCGTCCGCGATGCAGAACGGCACGTTGAGCAGTTTCGCGAGAGTCTTCGCAAGCAGCGTCTTTCCGGACCCGGTGGGACCGATCAGAAGAATGTTGCTCTTCTCGATTTCGACATCTTCGTACTTCGCAAACTGGCCGTGAGATTTCACCTTCGCGGGGACGGAGAACTGCTGGAGGCGTTTGTAATGATTGTGCACCGCCACGGAGAGAACCTTTTTCGCGTGCTCCTGGCCGATGACATACTGGTTGAGACTCTCGAACAGTTCTCTCGGCTTCGGGACAGACAATTCTGCGGGAACCTCCTCCTCCTGTTCGTGGAGTTCTTTTTCGAGGATGCCCCGGCAGACGTTGATGCATCCGTCGCAGATATAGACACCCGGACCGGCAATCAGCTTTTTGACTTCGGCATGGCTCTTTCCACAGAAGGAGCACATCGTGAGATTGGAGGCTCTGGCCATATGACAAGGGGAGAGGGGGGGGACTCGCCGCGCCCGGTTTTCCGGGCCTGAGAAAACTACTCTACTCGCAACGGCGGAAAAAGCGAGTTGGAATTCAAATTTTCAGAATTTCAAAGTTTTCAACAAAATATCGGGAATTTTTATAGTTTGATCCACCGTGTGAGTGGCGTCGAGCAGGATCGGCTTTTCGGTATGCACCCGGATCGTGCCGGCGAGTCCGGCGGCGAGTCCCATGGCGATGTCTCGATCCGCGTCACCAATCAGCCAGGAATGACGAAGGTCGATCCCGAACTTTTCAGCAGCGGCAAAAATCATCCCTGGGTCGGGTTTGGGCGGATAATCGTGCGGGCCTCCCTCCCCGGTATGAACATAGACCGCATCAAATGCCTCCCCGTTCGCCGCGAGCAGTGAGGCCATCCGTTCGTGAATGCGATCCAGCACCTCCTTCGTCAGAAGGCCCTTGCCGACCCCCTTCTGACTGGTCACGACGATCGCGAGCGCCCCGCGTTCATGGATGATGCGGAGCGCCTCGGCAATCCCTTCATTCAGAACAAACTCGTCAGGCGAGAGCACATAGCCATCGCCGGGCGAGCGATTGACCACTCCGTCGCGGTCGAAGAATACGGCGCACCTCGCTGCTTCCCCCCTCATGGCTCGCCCCGAACGGGAAGGGAGTACATTTTCACCATGGTCGCCTCTTCCGTAAACGAGAGGTGGTGGAACGGCAATGCTGCGCTCTCGAGGAAATCGCACGAGGCATCGTCGGGAGCCGCAGAGAATTCGCAGACGGGGCTGGAGACTCCACTCTGGAGGACTCCGTCGCGATACAGAGAGAGCCCGCGATGGAGGTGGCCCGTGAAGATACCCCGGAGCTGCGAACCCGCTTTCGTCGCGAGGGATCGATGGAACTCCAAGCCGTTGCGCACCAGGAGATGGTCGTCGATCCATCGGGACCCGATCGGAGTGAGGGGGAAATGGAGAAACACGGCGACAGGTTTTGTTCCGGTGATGCGATCAAGCACGGCGGCGATCTGCGTATCGGACAGATGCCCGTGTGGTCCCTCGGCAGGAGGCACTTTCCCATCCATCACGAAGAACTCGACACGGTCTCCCGCCAGACCCGCAATGCGGTAACAGAGTCGACCTTCGGCGTCCTCGACGAGAGGCTCATGCGGCCCGAAGGTGAGAGCCTCGCGCATCATTGAAACATCGTCGTGATTGCCTGTCGCAAAGTAGATCGGCACTCGGATCGAGGCGAATACTGCGGCGGCGAGGGCGTAGGCAGCCCGATCCGGATCATTGGCCACGTCGCCGGTATGGACAATGAAATCGGGCGTAAACGGGAGTGAATTGATCGCCTCGACGAGCGCCTCGGCGCGATGGAATGGATTCGCCCCCCGGATGGCATGGCCTCGGTCCGGGCAAAAATGGGTGTCGCTGATGTGGATGACTTCAGGCACGGCGACACGGATTCAGGGCTT
>CALDKL010000536.1 GCA_937898895.1 uncultured Verrucomicrobiae bacterium
TGCTGCTCTCCCTGCCCCACCACGTCCTCGAATCGAGGAAATGGCGCGAATGACCCCCGGCTCCTGATGGCAAAATCCGATCCAGATTCAGAAAAGCGACTTGCCGACAAGGGGGGGAGGGCCGGGTGGACGGGGACCCGCCGCCGCCTCGAGCGTGGTCGCACCGCACTGGTCGTCGGGATGCAGATCGTCCTCATCCTCGTCGTGTTTTTCCAGGTCAATTACCTCAGTTGTCGCCGCCATTCCTCGTGGGATTTTTCTCAGAATCGGCGCTTCAGCGTCTCGGAGACCACGGCCCAGGTCCTGACAAGTCTCGGCGGCGAGGTGCGGCTCGTCATGGCCTTTCTCGGGAGTTCCGAGCTGCTCGATGAGGTGAAGGGACTCGTCGCGGAATACGACCGCGTCGGCGGTGATCGAATCGCGGCCGAGTATCTCGACCTCAGCCGGAGTCGCGAGCGCATTGCCGAGTTGCGCGACCAACACGGCATCGAGTTCACCGGCGACCAGCTCGTGATCCTCGGCGAAGGAGAACGGCTGCGGACCATCCCCGCCGAAGATCTCGTGAGCCGCGATCCGTCCACCGGCGTGGTCATCGAATTCAAGGGCGAGGCGGTGCTCACCGGGGCGATCCTGGAGGTCACCGAACAGCGCCAGCGCAAGATCTACCTGCTCACCGGGGATCGGCGCGCCGAGGATCTCGTAGCGATCGCCGAGCAACTCCAGCCGCTCGCCAATGCGCAGAATGCCCGACTCGAAGGACTCGTCCTGGAAGGGCGCGAGGCCATCCCGGAGGATGCCGACGTGCTCTTTTTCCCAGGCAATTCGGAGGACCTGACGGACCGCGAACTCACCCTGGTGCGGGATTTTTGGGAAACAAAGCGAGGGGGGCTGGTCATTTTTCTCGATCCGGCAGCGGAGACCCCGAGGCTGCATTCGCTGCTGCGGGAAGTGGGAGTGGCCCCGAGACCGGATCGGGTTCTTTCCGTCGTGAGTATTCCCGGAGTGGCGGCGCGAAAAATCTACGACGTGCCCGTTTCACTGATGCCCGGTCCTGGCCCGAACCGCGACCGCGCCGCGCTTTCCCTGATGCTGCCGGGACAGACGCAGTCCATCGAGGTGCTGGAAAACGATGACCTGCTCCTCTCGGAGAACATCCGACCGCTCCCTCTCATGGTAGCCTCCTCGGGATTCTGGGGGGAAACCGAATTCCGCGACGAGGAAGTCTCTTTCAATCCCGCTCTCGACCAGGGTCAGCCCGACCCGGTCTACACGGCGGCAGCGGTAGAAAAGGGGCTGCCGGGTGACGCGGCGCGGCAGCAAGGCAGCTCCCGCCTCGTCGTCGTGGGCAATGCGAACCTCATTTCCCCGACGGGCAATACCTCGCAGGTCGCCGCCGACTTCACCATGGCTTCGCTCAACTGGGTGATGAACCGCGAGGCACTCGTGGGCATCTCTCCGCGCCGTCCCACCGTGTTCACCCTCAGCGTGCCTCCGGATCAGGTCGCCCTGCTCCAGAGTCTCGTCATTCTCGTCCTCCCCGGACTGGCTCTCATCACGGGCTTCTTCGTCTGGTGGCGTCGACGCGCCTGAGTGATCTGCCTTTCGTCCATGAGAATCGTCACCACCACCCTCCTCGGAGCCACTGCCCTCCTCCTGGGTACGGCGATCCACCGGGTCGATCATGCGCCCGTGTCGGGCAGCCGGGCCGCCGATCTCGCGAAAGTGCTGCTGCGGTTCGAGCCGACAGCGATCAGACAAATCACGGTGGAAAGGGGCGCGGAAAAATCCGTGCTCGTGAATCGACAGGGCACCTGGTACTTCTCCGAGCCGGAAGAGGACCGCGTCGATGCCACCCTCGCTCTCGCCTTGCTCGACCGGCTCAATCACCTGGGCATCGTCGAGGACATGGGCAAAGAGGGTACGCTCCCCGAGCCAACCCCCTTGGGTCTGGCGGGTGAGCAGGCCATTCGGGTGACCTTGTCCGGGGAAGGGAACAACGAAACCGCTGCGGTGAATGAAACCATCGTTCTCGGCACGGAGGCACCGCGAAGCGGGTCGATTTACGTGAAGCGGGAAGGCCGCGATCCGGGCATCTTCGTCGTCGATGGGAACGTCCGCCCCTGGCTCGAGAATCCACTCGGTGCCTTGCGCGACCGCAAGCTGCTCGCCGCGCCGGTCGGGGCCGTCGTGCAATTGGTGATCCGTCAGGCGAGCGGCGAGATCGCCCTGCAGCGCCGCATCGCTCCACCGAAGCAGGACTGGGCGCTCATGGTGCCTCTCGTCAGTTGGGCCGATCGCGAGGCGATGGATGCACTCCTCACCGCACTCGGAGGTCTGCGCATCGAAGAAGTCGTCAAGGAGTCGCCCTCCGACGAACCGATTCCGGACCCGCTCCCCGGGGATGCGGCGGTGTTGCAAGTGCAGGTCTACGGGATCGAAAAACCACTGACCTTGTATCTTCGGCAGGTGGCTCCCCCCGGAGAGGGCCCCCCCCTGATCGAGGCCCGCGCCTCCGACCGACCTGCCGTCTACCGGATGAAGAGCGATTTTCTCGCGGCCCTGCCGAAGACTGCCAACGACCTCCGCGACCGCACCCTGGCGCGGATTCCGCCGGAATTCCTCGACTCAATCAAAATCCAGAGCCGCGTCGATCCTCTCGTCGATCTCCGCGCCGAACGCAGCGGCCCCAATGTGTCCTGGAAGGTCGCACTGAACAACAAACTCGTTCCTGCCAACGCGAACGAGGTCAATGCCCTCGTCACGGCGGTGAACGAGGCCGCGATCCAGCGCTTCGTTTCGGATGAGGCAACCGATCTGGCGATCTTCGGACTGGTGCCCCCGCAGCGGCGCATTGTCTTCGACCTCAAACTGCCGGGAGAAGGGCTCGCCGACGGATCACCCGGTGCCCCGCGCCCTCTCTCCCGCGTCCTCAACCTCGGGTGGAAAGAGGGCGAGGAAGCCCATCTCTACGCAAATTTCGAGGGAGAACCTCATGTCTACGAGATCGATCCCACCTTTCTCAATCTCATCGCCTCCCACCCGGTGAAATGGAAATCGCTCAATGTCATCACTTTCAACCCCGTGCATCTCCTCTCGATCAGCCGGGAAATGCCGGAGAAGGAGCATCTGAAGCTGGATTTCGATTATCGCCGCGACCAATGGATCGCCTCCCGCAGCGGGGTGGATGTCACCCCGAGTCTCGACGTTGTCTCGGCGCGCCGTCTGCGCGACCGACTTGGCTCCCTCACGGCGAGCGGATGGTATCTCACCCTCGCGCCAGCCTATGAAGCTCTCCGGAATCCGAGCGTCACCTTCACCATCGTCACCCGCGAGCTGGATCGCGCCACGAACGAGCCGACCGAGGCGACTCGCATCGTTCGCCTTGCGCCTTCGTCCACCAATTTGTACTTTGGCAGGATCGATGACTCACCCGATGTTTTTTTCCTCGACCACGAAACCTATCGAGACCTGATTCGGCCCGTGACGACGGCGCGGGTGCCGGGTCCCTGACTGTATGAGAATTTCACAATGGATCGTCTCGCTTTGTGGCCTATTGGGGATGCTGATGACCTCGTGTGAGGACGGCACAGCCACCCATGTGGAGGCGTCCTCGCCTCCTGCCACGCCTGCCGTCCCCGCCGGAGTCTACGGACAGATCTGTGCCGCCTGCCACGGGGTGAACGGGGAGGGCAAGGAGGAATTGCACAGTCCTTCGATCACCGGATTGCCGACCTGGTATCTCGAGGAGCAGGTGAAGAAGTTCCGTGCGGGTGCCCGCGGTTTCCATCCCGAAGATGCGCCCGGACAGCAGATGCGGGCCATTTCCCTGACTCTGACCGACGCCCAAATCGCTGAGGCCGCCGCCACGGTCGCATCCATGCCCATCCGTCTCACCGAAGCCCCTCCACCCGGATTTGACCTCGAGGCGGCACGCTACCGCTATGCGAACGAGTGCATGGAATGTCACCGATACAACGGGAAAGGAGAGATCGTCTTCCACAGCGCCCCGCTCATTTCACTGAATCGCAGTTACCTCCGGAGGCAACTCGAAAATTATCGCAGCGGGCGCCGCGGCGCAACCGAGGGCGATCTCTACGGGGCGAAAATGGTCGAAAACATGAAGAATCTCACCGATGAGGAGATCGAGGCATTTGTGAATTACATAGGTGCCCTCGCTCACGGCGACGACCCCAGGGGGGCCCGGGAAAAGTGATTCGGGACGCGCTTGCGTGCCCTGCCTCGCGTGCAGAGGCGGGATTTGTCCGTTGAAGTTGGCCCGGCATTGCCTATAGTTCGCGATTGTCTGTCATTCCACCTCATCTACCATGCGAAAATCCATTCTCATCGCTGCCGCCTGCGGCCTTTTCCTCCCGGTTCTGAGCGCGACCGCCCAGGACAAGATCAATTTTGAAAAGCAGATCTACCCCTTCATTAAGTCGGGGTGTGCGAAGTGTCACCGTCCCGAGCACGAAAATCCCGAGCGACCAGGACGCAAGATCAAACCGAAAGGCGGATCGGTCCTGACCAACAAGGAAGGAATCATGGCCTCCGAGGGTGAGGATGGCGGAAAGTTCATCGTTCCCGGCAAACCCGCGGAGAGTCTCATGCTGCAGGTGACCCTGCTGCCCCTCGACGATGAGAACCACTATCCGCCGGAAGGGGATGCGCCGCAGTGGACCAAAGCGGAGAAGGAACTCTTCGCCAAATGGATTGAGCAGGGAGCTGACTTTGGCGCCTGGACGACCGACCCGGATCCGCTGACGGTGCCCGAATGGGACGGCAAGGAAAAGGAGTGATCGCCCACCCCATCCTGGATTCTTTCGAAAAGGCCGGAGCCCCTGTGCTCCGGTCTTTTTGTTTCCAGTCCCGAATCATCTGGTGCCCAGAAAACAACTTCGGGCCACGGGACCGGGCGACTTCAGTATCCCGGAGCCCGCTTCCCGTTTCGCTTTTGGGGATCGGAGATCCGCAGATGGAGCCGAAAAGGCACAGCGCCGTCAACCGATTCGACCAAGAGATCGTGCGGTCCCGCCTTCTTCGGAGTGAAGGACCAGGTCGCGTCCGCCCAGGTGAACCCGGCGGCATGTTTTCCCGTGCGATGCTTTGTCTCGTGGAGAACGGTCTCCTCGAGCAGGACCACCCCGTCCTTCTCCGCAAACCGAGTCCTCAACGTCACCGGGTGCCCAGCACTTTCGAAGCCCCTTGAAAAAGGATAGACCATCAGGTGGTGCTCGATCCCGGGATGCTCGACTTCCACCGTCCAGTGGCACCCCCCGGTCTCTGCCCACGGACCCGCCACTTCAAAGAGCGTGGTTCCGCGAAGCCGGACGTCGCTCTGGTATACGAAGACGCCCACGCCCCCGGTGGCAATCAGCGTGAGGAAGCGGGCCATCCACCGACGCTTCATGCTCCAGCCTCCGTATCGGCCCGCCCCCCAGTCGATAAACCAACCCGTGACCGCCACCAGAGCAGCCATGCCGAGAGCGAATGCGAGGCTGGTGGAATTCATGGCGGATCAACCCCGCGCGGTCTCGTAGGCGTGCGCGGCGCGGAGCAACTCCGCTTCGCCGAAGGGCTTGCCGAGGAGTTGCAGCCCCACCGGCAGATCGCGACCCTCCACCGGGACGGTTCCACAGGGCACGGAGATGCCGCAGATCCCGGCGAGATTCGCAGAGATCGTGTAGATGTCGGCAAGATACATCGCGAGCGGATCGCTCTGCTTTTCCTCGAGTCGGAAGGGCGGCACGGGCGAGACGGGCGAAGCGATCAGATCGACCTGGGCAAACGCTTCCTCGAAATCTCGGCGAATGAGCGTCCGCACCTTCTGTGCACGCAGGTAATAGGCATCGTAATACCCGGAACTGAGCACATAGGTCCCGAGGAGAATGCGGCGTTTTACCTCCTCGCCAAAGCCCTCGTCTCGGGTTTTTCCATACATCCCGATGAGATCGTCGGCGGCAGCGCGGTGTCCGTAGCGGACCCCGTCGAAGCGGGCGAGATTGGAAGACGCCTCCGCCGTGGCGATGATGTAGTAGGTGGCGACCGCGAATTCCGTATTGGGTAGGGAAACGGGTATGAGTTCGGCACCGAGCGACTCGAGTGCTTTCACCGCCTCCTCGACGCGGCTGCGCACGGCGGGATCGAGACCGACGGCGAAATACTCGGCGGGCAGGCCGATGCGCAGCCCCCGGATGTCCTTCCCGATTTCTTCCGAATAACGTGGGACGGGGGCATCGAGACAGGTGGAATCCCGCGCACAGGCACCCGCGATTCCCTCGAGCAGCATGGCTGCGTCGGCCACGGTTTTCGCCATGGGGCCACACTGGTCGAGCGAGGAGGCAAAGGCCACGAGGCCATATCGCGAGACGCGGCCGTAGGTGGGCTTCAGTCCGACAATGCCGCAATGCGAGGCGGGTTGGCGGATCGATCCGCCCGTGTCGGTGCCGAGAGCGGCGATGGCGGTGTGGGCGGCGACCACGGCGGCCGAGCCCCCCGAGGATCCTCCCGGAATGCGTTCGGGGTCGTGAGGATTGCGACAGGGCCGGATGCCCGAATTCTCATTGGACGAGCCCATCGCGAACTCGTCCATGTTCGTGCGCCCAAAGGGAATCGCCCCGGCCTCGCGCAGTTTGCGGACAACGGTGGCGTCGTAGGGCGAGGTGTATTTGCCGTGGAGAATCTTCGAGGCGCAGGAGCAGGGATGCCCTTTGACGTTGATCAGATCCTTGATTGCGATGGGCACTCCGCCGAGCGGTTTGGAAAGATCCACAGACTTCGCATCGGCCAGGGCCAGTTCGAGATCATACGACAGGTACCCGCCGATATCCGGGTCGCGCGCCTCGATCTCCGCAGCGAGGGTCGTGAGGACCTCGCTTGGGGAAATCTCTCCGGAGGTGTAGGCCGCACGGAGTTCGGCAATGGTGAAAGTCGAGGGATTCACGGTCAAGAAGGGGGGCAAAAAGGGTGAGACGGAGCACTCGACAGGGTTCACTCCACGACCTTGGGAAGGCGAAACTGATCCTGGGCGACGAGAGGGGCGTTGCGGAGGGCTTCTTCCTGCGAGAGGCCGTCGGCGACGGTCACATCCTCGCGGATGACATCATAGACCGCCGCCGCATGGGCGGTCGGCTCGATCCCGCGCACGTCGATGCCGTTGAGCTGCTCGACATAGTGCAGGATCTGATCGAGCTGGACCTGATAGCGTCCGGCTTCTTCGTCGGTGAGTTCGAGCCGTGCGAGTGCGGCGACCTGGCGGATGTTCATCGTGCCGGACGACTATCACAAAACACAGCCGGAGTCCTTCCATTTTTCATGAAAGGCCCGATACACCTTCGGCGAAATCTCCGAGGGTTTGATTTCGCTGCGCCCGCCCCAGAAGACGTTTGTGTAGAGCAGGGGGATGCCGACGTCGGCGAGGTGGGCGTCGATGGCCGCTTTGTGGGAGAGCACCTTCTCCCGATCCGTGCCGTGCACGACCCCCATGATATTGACCCCGCCAAAACGCGGCCCACCCTCGCGCCAGTAACAATGCGTCATTATGACGTGGCGCCCCACCTCCGCTCCCGCGCGCGGCTGCATGCCCTCGGGCACTTTCCAGTGAAAGAGGGCATTGAACCGGGTCACCCGCTGCCCTGACTGGCTCGGTTTGACATGCTCGAGAAAAGTGGAAAAACGACCTATCGCTTTCTTTTGATCAAGGGCTTCCGCAATTTGATAAAACCGTTCTCGAGCCATTCCGATCGCATCCGCTCGCGGCCCCCAGGGATCTTCGCAGATTTCCGCAGGGGTGAGTTCTTCTTTGATCGCGAGGAGCACCTCCCATTCCTCCGCATCGAGTTCGACGGGAGTGGTCGTCGTCATTTCTGCAGGTGCCTCGGAGCGATCTCCCGGCTCCATCGATTTCCGGCGGACGTGGCCGACGCCGAGGGCAAAGATGCCGTTGGCGGGCATGAGGACAAATTCGTGGGCACCCGTGATGCGCCGGAGGACTTCGGCGTGCTCTTCGAGGGACTCGCCCTGGGGAACTTTGAGAGTCGTCCAGAGCTTGTAGTCGCTGCCGGAGATCTCCCGGTCGGTCGAGCGCGTCACGACATGCCCGGAAAAGGGATCTTCGCGGAACAAGAAGTCGAAGGTGGCATCCAGCTTGTCCGCATCCACTTTCCAGGCACAGAGAGCACCGTGGGCCAGCTTGGTGGCCAACAGCGTCTGCCGCACCCGGCGGATCACCCCGGCCTGGAGCATCGCACGGATCCGCTCGAGGACGGTTTCGAGGGGCACGCCCGATTTTTCCGCAATATACTGAAAGGGAAACCGCTGAAACCCCTCGACGAGGTCTTCGGAGATCGCGAGAATCTGATGATTGACCGGATCGTCGTGGTCGACCGGGACGGAGGAAAGGGATTCGACGCTCATGGGGAGGCAAGGTAGGCAAGGGTGGCGGATCGGGCAAGTTTCAGTTGGCGAAGGTGCGGGAATCAGGACAAAATCCGCACAATGGAGGTGGAAACAATTGATTTGGAATTTCAGGGGATCCCCGGCGGGATCGCCGCGTATCTGGTGCGGGGAAGGGAGGGGGCCTTTCTGATCGAAACCGGGCCTGAGTCAACCTGGAGGCGACTCGAGGCGGCTTTGGAGCAACGTGGCCTGGCGGTGCCGGATCTCGCGGCCGTATTTGTCACCCATGTCCATCTCGACCACGCCGGAGCAGCGGGCCGATTTGCGGCGGCGGGAGTGCCCGTCTACGTCCACACTCGAGGCGCCCGGCATCTCGTCGATCCGAAACGCCTCGTCGAGAGCGCCCGCAGGGTCTACGGAAACCGCTTCGACGCCCTCTGGGGCGAGATGACGCCGGCCCCGGAGTCAAGCGTGCGGGCGCTCGCCGATGGGGACGCCATCTCGGTCGCGGGTCTCGAGGTTCGGGCGATCGATACTCCCGGACACGCCTACCATCACCATGCCTACGCCATCGGAGAGGCTCTGTTCAGCGGAGACGCCGCCGGAGCCTGTCTCGGAGGCAGTTCCTTTCTCTCGGTGACCTCGGCCCCGCCCCAGTTTCATCTCGAAGACACACTCGCGAGTCTCAGGAAACTGGCCGCGCGGAATCCCGAGCGCCTCTTTCTCACTCATTTCGGCGAAGCCAACGACCCCGCCGCTCACCTCGCGGCCTACGCGGAGGCGGTGGAACTCAATGCCGAGTTCATCCGCCAGCGACTCCTCGAGGGTTCTTCGGGCGATGCACTGGCGATCTCCTATGAGGCGTTTCAGCTCGAACAAGCCTTCCGGCTCGGGCTGCCGCCCGGGAGATGGGCGGACTACCAGGCGATCAACGGGACGGAGATGTGCGCCGAGGGCATGCGGATGTACTGGGAGGCTCGTTTTGCGGAATCGGCCGGGGAACCGTGAATCGGCTTGATCCGGATGGGGCGAGGGCGCAGGATACGGCGATGAGGCATACGCTCTTTTGGATGATCTCCGTACTGTTCGGAGCGCAGATTCTTGCCGAGGAACCAGGAACGGCCGCAAAACCCGAAGAGGTGGCCCGGCGCTTTTATTCGGAACTGAAGCGACACCAGGTCACCGGTTTGCCAACGGGGGAAGCCTGGGAGGGAATTCGCCCACT
>CALDKL010000537.1 GCA_937898895.1 uncultured Verrucomicrobiae bacterium
GGGACATGACATGATAGAAAGATCGTCCTGTTCCAAGGAGTCTGGGGGTGCTCATGATAATGATAGTGAAGGCTCAATCAAACGAGATTGCAATGATTATTTTCCTGTCCAATTATAGATCGATCTTGTTGAAATTGTATCGCGCCCAGAAAAATCGACTTGCCGAGCGAACGGAGTGGAGGGGTTGATGGGATCGTGCTGTGAGATTCGACCCTTTCCGCCCGCGTTGCGTTGGCCGAATGGACGACACTTTTTTCTGTAGATCACTCGATCCGTGCTACACTCCGCCCATCATGTTACAAGCAGGTATTGTCGGACTCCCCAATGTGGGCAAATCCACTCTCTTCAACGCGGTCACGCGCACCCGCAAGGCGGAAGCCGCGAACTATCCCTTTTGCACGATTGATCCCAACGTCGGTGTCGTCACCGTGCCTGATGAGCGGCTGGACGTGCTCAGTAAAATGAGCGGCTCGACGAAACTCGTCCCTGCCGCGATTGAGTTTGTCGACATCGCCGGCCTCGTCGAAGGAGCGTCCACCGGGGCCGGTCTCGGAAACAAATTCCTTGCCAACATCCGCGAAGTCGATGCCATTGTGCAGGTGGTGCGATGCTTCGAAAATTCCGACATCATCCACGAACTCGGCTCAGTCAATCCCCTCCGCGACATCGAGATCATCAACGCGGAACTGATCCTTGCCGATATGGCCACGCTCGAGAAGCGCCGCGCCTCCCGGGAAAAGAAAGCCAAGACCGGCGACGCCGAGTCGAAACGCGAGGTTGCCCTGATCGACAAGCTGATGCCGCACCTCGATGGAGGTCTGCCCGCCTTGACCCTGACTCTTTCCGATGAGGAGAAAAAAACCCTTCGAGAGTTTTTCCTTCTCTCTTCGAAAAAGACAATCTTCGCATGCAACGTCGCCGAAGGGGAACTCGGAAAAGCTACCGTCGATCCTGACAGTCACCCTATGGTGAAGCAAGTCCGCGACTATGCCGCAAAGACCTTCGGTGCCGAGGTCGTCGTCATTTCCGCCCGCATCGAAGAGGAAATGATCGACCTCTCCCCCGAGGAGGCCGCCGAGTTTCTCGCCGACATGGGCGTGAAAGACTCGGGTGTCTCCGCGCTGATCCGCTCCGTCTATCACCTCCTCGGCCTGCGCACCTACCTCACTACGGGCGTCAAGGAAACCCGCGCCTGGACGATCACCGAGGGCACCAAGGCACCTGGCGCGGCCGGGGTCATCCACGGGGACTTCGAACGCGGCTTCATCGCCGCCGAAGTCGTCCACTACGACGATCTCGTCTCCCTCGGATCCCACGCAAAGGCCCGCGAGGCCGGGAAGCTGCGTATCGAAGGCAAGGAGTATGTGATGAAGGACGGCGACGTCGTCGAGTTCCGCTTCAACGTCTGATCTTCAGAGCGTCCGTTTTTTCTCGACGATTTCACCGCGGTCCCTGATGGTTCGTTTCGGGATGAACCAACGAATCAGGGAACTCGACGGTATCCGAGGAATCGCGATCCTCATGGTGCTCGTCTGGCACTATTTCACCTGCCAAGACAAGCCCATGACCGAGGGCGGGTGGCTCTCTCATCTGCAGCGGCTCACCGCTCCGTTTTCCTCCGGAGTCGATCTCTTTTTTGTCCTTTCCGGTTTTCTTATCGGCGGAAACCTCCTCGATAACTACGGAAAAAAGGGGTTTCTCAAAGTCTTCTGGGTGCGGCGCGCCTGTCGCATCCTCCCGGTCTATGTCACCGTGCTGGCAGCCTGTGGCATCAGCGCGGTGCTCTTGGACAGGCGCGAGTTTCCTTGGCTCTTCCACGGCCTGATGCCTTGGTGGAGCTACGCCACCTTCAGTCAGAATCTCATGATGGCCCTGAAGGGGAGCTTTGGTGGGCACTTCCTCAGTGTCACGTGGTCTCTGGCCGTGGAGGAACAATTCTACATCCTCGCCCCGCTCTTCATTCTGCTCGTGGGTCGGGGGCGCTTCGTGCGCTTGCTACTCCCCCTCGCCCTGATCGCCTTTCTCCTCCGCCTCGTTTTCCCGGGATTCCACGCCTTCGTCCTGACGTTTTTCCGGATGGATTGCCTGCTGTTCGGTGTCTTCATAGCGGCGGCATCACGAAACTCCGCGCTCTGGTCGACCCTGCTCTCTTTCCGACCGGTTTTCCTCGCCCTTTTCGTCGGGATGATCCTCAGCACCTGGATCATTCTCTACACTTCGCGATTCGGGGTCTTCCAGTTCTCCTGGTATGCAGGGCTCTCGGCCCACTTTCTGTTGGTGGCCCTGCTCTATCGTGAGGCCGGAGTCACGCGCGTGTTGCGATGCGCGTTTCTCCGCTTCTGGGGATCGATTGCCTACGGATTTTACATGGTTCACCAGGGTGTCTCAGGCCTTCTCCACGGATGGTTGTGCGAAGGGGCTTCCCCCACTCTTTCCGACGCGCGCGCCATCGCAGTGACCCTGCTCGCGCTCGTCGTTTCCATTGCCCTATCCTGGATCTCCTACCGGACGATGGAGCGCTACTTTCTCAACCTCGGGAAGCGACAATCCTACGGAGTCCGACGCAAAGGGAGCGAGGCTTCCGCTGCCTGAGCGATTCCTCACACCCTTCTTCCGAATTTTCGCTCCAGTTCCGCATACCCGATCTGGATCAGGGTAGGTCGGCCGTGGGGACAGCAATAGGGCATGTCGCAGGAGAGGAGATCCTCGAGGAGGCGGCGCAACTCGGGTTCCCGGAGCGTATCATTGGCTTTCACTGCGGCGCGACAAACAGTGGTGGCGATAAGATCCTCACCCAGCCTCAGACTCGACATGCGATCACTCGCGACGCGGATTTCGCGGATCACCTCGTTGAGAAAGTCCTCCGGATCGTCGCGTTTCAAAAACGAGGGCAAGGCATCGAGTTTGAGCGTATTGCCTCCGAACGGTTCTGCGGAGAAACCGAGCCTTTCCAGCGTGTCGAGGTGTCGAGAGACCAAATCGAAATCGCGGGGGGTAAGATCGACCATGAGAGGGGCAAGGAGTCGTTGCGATGGAGCCCCCTCGCTCTCCATGCGGCGTCGCAATTCCTCGAAAAGAACCCGTTCGTGTGCAGCGTGCTGGTCCATCAGGACGAGCCCCTCCTTTGCCTCGAGGAGGACGTACAGTCTGCCCAACACTCCGATCACCCGGTAGTCGGAGGGTTTTGGCTTTTCCTCGCGAGTCGATTCCGTGGCCCCGCCTTCTCTTCCTGCATCTTCCGCCACAGGAGCCACGGATCGTTCTGACCGGGTTGGATCGGCCACCGGACCCTCTTCACTCGACTCCTGTTCCTGACGCTGGCGTTCAAACTTCTGGCGTTCTCGGGCGGTAAACAACGGGTCGGGATGCGGAGCCGGGCGCGGATCGACAAGCCT
>CALDKL010000538.1 GCA_937898895.1 uncultured Verrucomicrobiae bacterium
TTTTCGACGATCCAGTGCAGGCCGGAGAACTGACTCGGGAGTATCACCGACTCCAGGGGCTGCTCGAAGATTGGACTTTGCTCGAACGGGCCCGTGCCGATCTGGGTGAAAACGAGACTCTCGCGAAATCGGACGATCCGGAGCTTTCCGAACTGGCCGCTGCAGAGATTCCCGCTCTCGAGTCTCGCATCGCCGAACTCGCCACCCGCGTGCAGTATGCCCTGCTACCCCACGATCCGAACGAGGATCGCGACGCCATCGTCGAGATCCGGGCTGGCACCGGAGGCGACGAAGCCTCGCTCTTTGCCGGCGATCTGCACCGCATGTACCTGCGCTATGCCGAATTGCGCGGATGGAAGACCGAGCTGGTCGAAGGAAGCCCCTCGGAGGTGGGCGGCTTCCGCGAAATCATCTTTCGGATCACGGGCGGAGAGGTTTTCCGCTTTCTCAAATACGAAAGCGGAGTCCATCGCGTCCAGCGAGTTCCCGCGACCGAGGCCCAGGGCCGCATCCATACTTCGACGGCGACGGTGGCGGTCCTGCCCGAGGCGGAGGAAGTCGACGTCGAACTGAAGTCCGAGGATCTGCACATCCAGACGACGCGCTCCGGCGGTCCCGGCGGCCAACATGTGAACACGACCGACTCCGCCGTCCAGGTGACTCACCTGCCCACCGGAATCATGGTGAAATGTCAGGAAGGCCGCAGTCAGGGCAAGAACAAGGAAAGGGCTCTCCAGATCCTCCGCGCCAGGCTGCTCGAGGCAAAAGTGCGCGAGGAGGCCGAGAAATATTCGGCGCACCGCCGCAGTCTCATTGGCTCGGGAGGGCGCGAAGAGAAGATCCGCACCTACAATTTTCCCCAGAATCGGCTCACCGATCACCGCGTCAATCTCACGCTCTACAACCTCGACCAGGTGGTCGCGGGTGGACTCGCGCCGGTGATCGAAGCGCTCCAGGCTTCGGAAATGGCGGATCGGCTTTCCGAACTCGAGGCGGCGGGTTGAAACGGAGGAGGAAATTCACTCCGGCTCTTCGGCGAGGCAATAGAGCCATTCCTTCCGTTCGCCGGCGTTGGTGGCGGTGCGGAGAAAAATCTCCCTGCCGACGAAAGCCGGGGTCGCGAAACCCTCGTCCCCGAGCGTGTTCTCGGCGAATTTTGTGAAGGCTTTCGGATCGGGCGAAAAGACATGCATGATGCCGCGCTCGTTCATCGCGTAGATTCGGCCTGCCGCCAGTACCGGCGAGGCACTGACCGGACCACCGAGCCTCACCCTCCATCGCTCCGCCCCGGTTGCGGCTTCCCAGCAGACGGCGATCCCGCCGTCGTTCAGGGTGTAGAGGTGCCCCTCGTGATAGAGCAAGGACTGTTCGTAGGACATGTCTTTGTTTTTCCAGAGGACAAACGGATTCTCTCCGACCCGGACGCCGAGAGTTTCCTTGTTGGGGAAGCCCCCGCTCGCGAAGACGGTGTCCTCGTTCCAGACCATCGTGCCACAGGTCGCGCTGCAGGAGCCATCGACCTGCCAGAGCAGGATTCCGTCGATGGGGTCATAGGCACTGACTTTCGTCGCCCCGCTGAGGAGAATCTGATCGCGCCCTCCGACCTTCGCGACGATGGGCGAGGAATAGCTCGTCTTGTGTTTTCGATCCGTGCGCCAGATCGGCTTCCCGTCACTGGTGCGAAAGGCGGCGAGGAACCCGCTGGCAAGGCATTCCGCCGCCACAATAACCGTGTCGCCATAGAGGGTCGGGCTCGGAGCATAACCGTATCCATAGTCGCATTCGTAGGCCCCCGCCTCGATCTGCCAAAGTCGCTCCCCCGTCAGACGGATCGCAGTGAGAAAAATCCGCCCGGAATTGTGGAAGGCGGCATAGACGGTGCGGCCATCGGTTGCCGGAGTCGGGGTCGCTGCCGTGTTCTTGCGATGCAGTCGCTCGGGCAGACCTCCCTGATGGGCCCGCTCTTTCCAGAGTATGGAACCGTCGGACCGGGCATAGGAAAGGACAAACTGCCCGTCCTCCGTCGCCG
>CALDKL010000539.1 GCA_937898895.1 uncultured Verrucomicrobiae bacterium
CCTCCGTTCAGGAAAGGGGGTGGTAGATGGATCGTTGGTACAGGCATCGACTTCCCCCGGGAGCCACCCATGACCACCCCAGCCCCAACAGAGCGCATATGCCGATCACGGGCATCAGGCCGATTCTGAAGTGCCACATGGCAAAAAAGGCCGCGACCGCCACGTTGGCAACGAAGTAGTCAAATCGACCTCCGGCGGGCCACATCGCGTGGGTCGCGAAGATCACCCCGAGATTCAGGATCACCCCGACAACGGCAGCGGTGATGGCGGTAAGGGCGGCACTGAGACGGGGCTGCTCCCCGATCTGTTCGATGTGGGGTGCGCCGAGAAAGACAAAGAGGAAGCAGGGGAGAAAGGTGGTCCAGGTCGTGATCGCCGCCCCGAGCGTCGCCCCGACAAGGGGAGAGAATGCCCCCGGATGCTGCCAGCCGCCAACAAATCCGACGAACTGCAGGACCATGATGAGCGGACCCGGTGTCGTCTCGGCGAGGGCGAGTCCGCCCATCATTTGCTCGTGCGAGAGCCAGGCGTGGGTCTCGACGGCCTGCTGAGCGACATATGGAAGCACGGCATAGGCTCCGCCAAAGGTGACGAGAGCGGCTTTGCTGAAGAAGACGCCCATCTGCGCGTGGGTGCTCTCCCATCCTAACCAAGTCACCAACACGATGACGGGTGTCCACCACAGGATGAGGCAAACGGATGTCACGACGAGAGTCCGGCTCCAGGAGGCTCGCTTTACCGGAGGCAGACGGGCGAAGGGGCTGTCGGTGCTTTGCCTCGCGCCACCGTGACCTTTTCCGGCGGGAAATTGGGAGGGTGCGAGTCGATTGCCAAACCATCCGATGACTCCGGCGGCGAGAATGATGAGGACGAAGGACACATGGAAAACGTAGATCGCGACAAACGACGCGATGGAGAGCGCGACGAGGGAGCCGCTCTTCAGCGCCTTCCTGCCAATGCGGAGGATGGCCTCGGCAACGACGGCGATGACGGCTGGCAGGAGGCCGTAGAATAGGGCTGCCAGCCAGGGGAGATGCCCCCCGACCAGATAGAGCCAGCTCAGGCCGAAGAGGAGAAAGATCGAGGGAATCACGAAGAGTGCTCCAGCGGCGATCCCGCCCCTGGCTTCGTGGAGACGCCAGCCGAGATAGGTGGCGAGCTGTTGCGCCTCGGGTCCGGGGAGAAGCATACAAAAATTCAAGGCGTGGAGGAAGTGAGTCTCCGAGATCCAGCGGCGTCGCTCCACCAGTTCCTTGTGCAGGATGGCGATCTGTCCGGCCGGTCCGCCGAAGCTGATCCACCCGAGTTTGATCCAGAACCACAAGGCCTCGGAGAACGAAGGGAGAGGAGGAGGAGATGGGGATTCTTCCTTCATGGAGTGGCAGAGAGTTCGGCGAAGAGTCCGTCGAAAGAGAGGAGTCCGCGTTCGAGGATCTCATTGTCGGGAACGCCCAGACGCGCCCAACCTCGGAACTGGCAGTCGAGCCCGAAGGCTTCGATCGTTTGGAATCTTCCGTCGCCAAGGTCGGCATCGTGGATCCGTTCCGCGATTCGTTGCAGGGCCGGTTCCTTCAGCCCGAAACGTTTCAGAAGGGTTTCGAAGGTGCAGTCTTCCCCGCAATGGGTGAAGTCGCCTCCGGATCGGTCGAAAGTGATCGCCTCCGGGAATGCCGCGAGGTCATCCGTGAAGACGAATTTCGCGCCGGGGTCGAGGCGACGGAGCACGAGCCAGGCCGAGCCGATCCGGTCGATCCCAGGGTGGGGACGGGTCAGCCAGGTTTTTCCCCGATAGTCTTCTGCCGAAAGCGGTTTGGCCTGGGTTTCACGAAGCTCGCCCGAGCGCAGAGAGGCCGCCGCTTTCAGAAGAAATTCGATCCTCTTTCCCGAGGGCGCGGCAAAAAAATCTATCGAGCGGATCTCGTGAAACTGCTGCCGGATGCGTTCGATTTCCGTGGACGCTTCTCCCTGGGTCCGGGCTCTCTCCTGCTCGATCCATTGTTCGAGGGGAGCCACCAGGGCGTCGTAGTCGAGGTTGCGGGCGGCATTGAAGCGGTCCTCGATCTGATCCCGCGAGAGTCCCTCGAGGTGAGTGAGATACGCGAGACTGCCCTCGCCGCCCGCGTCGTTGACTTGTTGCGCGAGCCACTGAAAACATTCGATCCGATCAGGCCGATTCGGCAACAGATAGGCGGAGGTGCCAAAGGGAATGGCACCGGATTTCTTCAACTTGCGCCAGAGACCGACCCGAAACGACCCCTCGCCGCTGGGCAGGGAATAGAGGAGAAGGATCCAACCTGGTTCCGGCATGGGAAACAGGTATTACATCGAATATAGATTTATTACAAGAACATTTCACAGATCCCTGCCGTCGTTGCGCGTGATGGGCGAGGAAGGGGCCGCCCTCCGTCTCGTTGGCGACCGAGAGTTGTCGTTCCGCCAAGAAACGGGTATCGCCAACCACGGCAGACGCCGGACGACGCGGAATCATCGGGAAGAGGGACCGCAGACGGCTCACCCGACGAGTAAATCCCGAATGCGCAGCAATTCCCTGGTTTTTCCGTGATCTCCGAAGTTCCTGATTGTCGGAGAGCGCACCTTTGTCCAGACCCGCCGTTCAGACGGGCCGGGAGAGGAGGCGCGACTTCTCAATCTTCCTTCTGCAGGTTCGCCACGACGTTGAAGTCCTCGAGAGTGGAGGTGTCGCCCTTCACTTCGCCGCCCGAGACGATCTCTTTGAGGAGGCGGCGCATGATCTTGCCGCTACGGGTCTTGGGCAGAGTCTGGGTGAAGCGGATGTCGTCCGGTTTGGCGATGGCACCGATTTCGTGACCGACGTGGTTCTGCAACTCCTTGGCGAGTTCGGGACCGTGGGAGATGCCTTCCTTCAGGGTGACAAAGGCGACAACGGCCTGGCCTTTGATTTCATGGGGACGACCCACGACGGCGGCCTCGGCCACGGCAGGGTGGGAGACGAGAGCGCTTTCGACCTCGGCGGTGCCCAGACGGTGGCCGGAGACATTGAGGACGTCGTCGAGACGACCCACGATCCAGAAATACCCCATCTCGTCGACTCGTGCCCCGTCGCCGGCGAGGTAGACGCCTTCGTATTCGCTCCAGTAGGTATCCCTGTAGCGCTGCGGATCCTTGTAGATGGTGCGCAGCATGCTCGGCCAGGGTTTGCGGATGAC
>CALDKL010000540.1 GCA_937898895.1 uncultured Verrucomicrobiae bacterium
GGCGGCATACGCGGTGCTCTTGCGCGAACCACGGAAGCCCATTTTGCCGGAGCTGGACCAGCCGATTACATTGCCGTTCTGGTCACAAACGGAAACGATCGTGTTGTTGAAAGTCGACGCTACATGAACCACGCCAAGGTGGACGTTCTTGCTGCCTTTGGCCTTGAGGATCTTCGGTTTCTCGACACCCTCGGCACCTTCCATCTCGAGGAAGATATCCTCGGCGGTGCGGGGACGTTCTTTTTCCTTGCGGGGAGCCTCCGCCGGAGCGGGCGTGGTCTCGGCGGGAGCCGCAGCGGCAGGGTTCACTTCGGAAAGATTTTCTTCAGCCATGATCGCGTTCTGGAACAAAGGGATTCAACGATTACTTGCGGACAACCCCGACAGTCTTGCGCTTGCCCTTACGGGTGCGGGCATTGGTGGAGGTGCGCTGTCCACGCACAGGCAGGCCGCGGCGGTGACGAATCCCGCGGTAGCAGTTGATGGAGGTGAGACGTTTGAGGTGGGCCTGAAGCTCGCGGCGCAGATCCCCCTCGATCATGACCCCGCCACTGGTGATGGCATTGGCGATGCGAGCCATCTGGTCTTCGCTGAGCTGGCCAGTGCGGGCATTCGGATCGACCCCGGCTTCCTCGAGGATCTTGGTTGCGGTCTTGGGACCAATACCGAAAATGTAGGGAAGCGATGCCTCGATGCGCTTCTCGTTGGGGATCTCGACTCCGAGTAGACGTGCCATAATTCAGACGGGTTGGGACGGATCTTTCCTTTGGTCAGCCCTGACGCTGCTTGTGGCGCGGGTTGGTGCAGATGACGCGGAGAACGCCCTGCCGCTTGATAATGCGGCACTCGCTGCACAGTCGTTTCACGGATGGCCTGACTTTCATGGAAGAATGGGGAAAAAAGGGGGTCGTTTTCGAGGAGGTGGCACCGTTTTCGTTGAAAACCGGGCCGTTCACGTCCGGTAAACCAAGTGGCTCCGAACCCCGAAAAGGGACGATGCGCCCGGTTTTGGGCGCGGGGAGGGAATGTTTACTACAGTTTTCATTTCTCGCAACCTCTCTTTGCCCGAATCTCCCGATTTTTGAAAAAATTTTTCTTCGTCGAATTTGGCAGGAGCCCGATTCAATCATGAGGTCATCTCGGATGGAAAACTCCGCTCCCGCGGCGTGAGAATCTCCGGTTCGTGATCGGTGATGAGCACCATGTGCTCGAAATGGGCCGAGAGGGCGTGGTCGGCAGTGACGACAGTCCACTTGTCCGCGAGAATCCGAACATCGCTCGTGCCCGCGTTCACCATGGGTTCGATCGCGAGGACCATACCGGCCTCGAGAGTGGGATTTTTGAAATGACGACTGCTCATTTCCTCGGGATCCCAGTAATTCGGTACCTGGGGCTCTTCGTGCAGGCGTCTTCCGACCCCGTGTCCGACAAACTGCCTGACCACGGAGAACCCCCGAGGAGCAACGAACCCCTCCACCGCCGCACAGACTTCGGCAAGGCGTGCTCCTTGTTTCGCTCGGGAGATGGCCGCATACAGGGAAGCCTCGGTCGCGGCGAGGAGAGTGGTGACGCTCTGCGAAAGGGGGCCGACGGCGACCGTCTTGGCGTTGTCGCCGACCCAGCCTTCGCGGGTCAGGATCCCAACATCGATCTTGACGATGTCGGATTCACGAATTTCGCGCGGTCCGCCGATCCCATGCACCACTTCTTCGTTTACGGAGATACAGATCTGCCCTGGGAACCCCCGATATCCGAGAAAGGCACTCTTGCAGGAGCGCTCCACCATGAGGTCCGCCGCCGCGCGATCAATCTCACCCGTTGTCACTCCGACCCGGACGAGGGAGCAGGTGCGGGCGAGGATGTCGGCCGCGATCGCCCCGGCCTCACGCAATCCGTCCAATTCACTCCCGCTGCGAAGCTGGACCCTGGATTTTCGCTTCGCCATGAGAGCCCGCAGAGAACGGAAGTACCATCCCTTCACTGATTCGCGACCTGGTAGTAGACGAGACCACCAATGACGAGGATCGCGGCAATGACGAGGAGCCAGAGAATCTGATTTCCGCTCGCGGCCGCGCCGACGCCACCGGGTCGATCAAAGCGCCCCCGGATACGTCCTTTGCGGAGGAACCCGTCATAATGCCGCTGGATGAGGTGCGTCTCGACCTGGCGCATCACGTCGAGGAGTACCCCGACCATAATGAGAAGACCGGTACCGCCGAAAAACTGCGCGGCGAGGGGCGGCACGTTCATGATGGCCGTGAGGATGGGCGGCAAGACTGCGACAACCGTGAGGAAGATTGCTCCCGCGAAAGTGAGGCGGCTCATGGTGCGGTCGAGGAATTCGGCCGTGGGCTTGCCGGGGCGCACACCGGGAATGTATCCACCGTTCTTCTTGAGATCGTCGGCGATCTGGTTCGGCTGGAACATCGTCGCCACCCAGAAGTAGCTGAAGAAGAAGATCATCAGGCCGATGAGGGTGTAGTGAATCCAGTTGCTCCCGCTGAGAGCGTTCATCACGTTGCGGGCCCAGAGTTCATTCGGGAAGGCCCACCCGACGATCTGGCCGGGGAACATGAGAATGGCCTGCGCAAAAATGATCGGCATGACCCCGGCGTAATTGACCTTGAGCGGCATGTGCTGGGTCTGACCTCCGTACATCTTGCCCCCGCGGACCTGCTTGGCGTAGTTGATGGGAACGCGGCGCTGTGCCTGGGTGATAGAGATCACGGCAGCCACAACAAAGAAGAGGAAGGCAAGCAGGGCGACGAGAAGGAAGGGCTTGAGCAGATCCCCGTTGGCACCCGCGACATAGGTATTGTACACCTGATAGAGTGCACCGGGGAGCGCGTAAATGATGTTCACCGTGATGATGATGGAAACGCCGTTTCCGATCCCTCGCTCTGTCATCTGATCCCCCAGCCACATCAGGAACATCGTCCCGGCAGTGATGATGATCACGGTTTTGATCAGGAATAGGGTGCCTCCATCGGGGACCAGTTCGCGTGTCGAACCTTCCGCGATGTCTCGGAGGAAGGGATTGGCGGCGGGATTGAGCAACGATTGGGCGAGCATCCAGCCCTGGAACAGACAGAGGACAATCGTCAGAATCCGCGTGTAGAGACTGATCTTCTGCCGCCCCCCTTCTTCACGCGCCAGCTTGCCCAGCGAGGGGACCACCGCAGTGAGGAGCTGCAACATGATCGACGCACTGATGTAGGGCATGATGCCCAGCGCAAAGAGGGCTGAATTCTGAAGACCGCCCCCGCTGAACACGTTCATCAGGGCAAGCACGGCGGTGAGGCCCTGGCTGTTCTCGGACTGCTCCTGAACCTGCTTGTACCAGTCCTGCAGGACGTTGTCGTCCACTCCGGGAAGAGTCACCACCGCACCGAGGCGGACGATGACGACGACGAGCAGGGTGAAAAGGATCCGGGAACGAAGTTCGGGGATCTTGAGACTGTTGGTGAAGGCGGAGATCATCGAGGGGGGAAGGGAGAAAACGATTGGAGAGGCGCTCGGGCAATCAGACCGCGGAACCGCGCCAGAGCGCCCACGCGGCGGTCGCCAGCCCTCAGGCAATGACGCTGCCGCCCGCTTTTTCCACCTTCTCCTTCGCAGCGGCCGAGATCTTGTCGACCGAGACGGTCAGCTTTCGGCTGAGATCTCCGTTGCCAAGCACCTTGACGCCATCGCATACGCCTTTGACAAGGCCGACCGAACGAAGCGTCGCCTCGTTCACTTCGTCACCGTCGGCGAACTTCGCCTCCAGCGCAGAGAGATTGACGATGGCGTATTGCGTCTTGAACTGGGCGTTGTTGAATCCCTTTTTGGGAAGACGGCGGGCGATGGGCATCTGCCCACCTTCGAAGCCAGGGCGGATCGAGGCTCCGGAACGGGCCTTCTGGCCCTTGTGGCCCTTGCCCGAAGTCTTGCCGAGACCGGAACTCTCGCCGCGGCCGAGACGACGGCGGCGGTGCTTCGCTCCGGGATTGGGTTTCAGTTCGTGAAGTTTCATGATGCTGTGCTCCGTCGGGAAAAAAGAGGATTAGAGGGCCTTCTTGTCGGCGATACGCTTGCCGCGGGCCGAATAGATTTGCTCCTTGGTACGGAGCTGCTCGAGGGCGTTGAGGGTCGCCTTGACCACGTTTGCCGGGTTGTTGGATCCCATCGACTTCGCGAGGAGATCCTTGATCCCCGCCGCCTCGACCACGGCGCGCACACCGCCACCGGCGATGAGGCCCGTTCCGGGAGAGGCCGGGAAGAGGAGGACACGGGCTCCGCCATGTTCACCGATGACCGGATGGGGAATCGTGTTGGCGGTAATGTTCACCGAGACATACTGCTTCTTGGAAGCCTCGCTCGACTTCTTGATGCACTCGGACACTTCCTGCGCCTTGCCGAAACCGAAGCCAACGCGACCTTCGCGATCTCCACTCACGACGAGAGCACTGAAGCTGAAGCGACGACCACCTTTCACCACTTTCGAACAACGGTTGATGTGGACGACTTTCTCGAAGGAATTCTCGGACACGTCGCGGAACGACGAGGGCGAACTGGCTCGGAGACGTTCCTCTGCCATCTTCAGTTTGTCGAAGCGGACTTCGCCACCTTCGATGACCCCCCCGTCACTCGCGGCTCCCGATTCATCGGTGAGGGTGCCGGGCACGGCGAGCAGTTCGTCGTTATCGCCGGAGGCGGATTCGTTGAGAATTTCGTCGCTCATATATCGGTCATCAGAAGTTCAGTCCGGCCTCGCGGGCCGCATCGGCAAGCGCCTTGACTTTGCCATGGTAGGGGAAGCCGCCGCGGTCGAACACCACGACCTCGATCTTCGCGGCCTTTGCTTTTTTCGCGACCGCTTCGCCCACCTTCGCGGCGGCCGTCTGATTCGCCCCCTTGGCGGAAAGCCCCTCCTCGAGAGTCGAGGCGGCAGCGAGAGTGCGACCGGAAACGTCGTCGATCAACTGGGCGTAGACGTTCTGGTTGGAAAAGTGGATGGCGAGACGCGGACGCTCGGCCGTGCCGGAGATTTTTTTCCGGATGCGCCGACGCACTTTGGCGCGGGCCTGTTTGCGGATGTAGAGACTCATGGTGGATTCTTCCCGATGGTGGATTATCGCTTGACGCTCTTGCCTTGCTTGCGGCGGACTCGCTCGCCCTTGTATCGGACCCCCTTGCCCTTGTAGGGTTCCGGCGGGTAGTAGGAGCGAACGTCGGCGGCGAACTGGCCGACGAGCTGTTTGTCGATGCCTTCGATCTTGATGTTGGTGTTGTTTTCCACCGTCACGGCGATGCCTTCCGGAATCGGATGAAGCACCGGGTGGGAGAAGCCGAGACTGAGATCGAGAGCCTTGCCCTTGACGGCGGCCCGGAAACCGACGCCGATGATTTCGAGTTCTTTGGTAAATCCCTTCACCACTCCCTCGATCATGTTGGCGACGAGGCTGCGGGCCGTACCATGCATCGCCCGGACCACACGATCCTCAGAACTGCGGGTCACCGTTACGGTGCCTCCGTCATTCTCGATACCGAGTCCGCCGGGAAGAGCCCATCGCAACTGGCCTTTGGGCCCCTTCACCGAGACCTCCCGGCCATCCTGAATGTTGATCTCCACCTTCTCCGGGAGACTGATCTGTTTTTTACCGATACGCGACATGACTTTGCGTGGTTGGAAATTCCGAATGCGGGCGAACTTGCCTTACCAGACGAGGGCGAGGAGTTCCCCTCCGAGATTGTTTTTGCGGGCCGTATGCCCTGCCATGATCCCCTTCGGGGTCGAGATGATCGAGATCCCCATGCCACCGAGCACCTTCGGGATCTCTTCGCAGCCCACGTAGCGGCGCAGTCCGGGGCGACTGACACGCTTCAGGTCCTTGAGCGCAGGGGTCTGCCCGGCGTAACGGGGTTTGGCTTTGAGCGTGGCCCGAGCTCCTTCGCCGACTTTCTCGAACGACCAGAGGTATCCCTCTTCCTTGAGAATGCGGGCAATTTCCTCCTTCACTTTGGAGTAGGGGGCGCTGAAATCTTCCTTGTGCGCCTTCGCGGCGTTCTTGAAGCGGGAGAGGAAGTCAGAGATGGGATCGGTTACGACAGCCATGGTTCCGGTAGATGAAAGGTGATTCGATGCGGGTTGGGATCAGGCATGAGAGCCAGACTTGCGGAAAGGAAAACCGAGCAGTTTGAGCAGTTCGCGAGCCTCCTGGTCGCTCTCCGCCGTGGTGACGACCGTGAGATCGAAGCCGATGGCTCGGGTCACCTTGTCCAGCTCAATTTCGGGAAAGATCGTGTGATCGGACACACCGCAGGTGTAGTTCCCACGTCCGTCGAAGGATTTCGAGGGAAGTCCGCGGAAGTCGCGGATGGTGGGAGCGGCCACATTGATAAAGCGGTCGAGGAACTCCCACATGCGAGCCCCCCGGAGGGTGACCCGGGCACCGATGGTATCCCCCACGCGGAGCTTGAAATTCGAAATCGCAGTGCGGGCCTTCGTGACGACCGCACGCTGACCGGTGATCTTTCCGAGATCCTCGATCACAGCTTCGGCGGCGGCCTTGCGGTCTTCGGCTTTTCCGAATCCGACATTGATCACCACCTTCTCGAGCGCAGGGATGCGATGGACATTTTCGTAGGAGAACTTCTCCTTCAGACCGGGCACTGCCTTCTGCTTGTAAATCGTCTTGAGCGCTGGTTCCATAACCTTGATTCGTGATGCGTTGGATTACTTGGCGGACGCCTTGGCGAGAAGCTTGACGTTGGAGATGTGGATGGGGCCTTCCTTTTCCACAATTCCACCCTCGGGGCGATCCTGGGTCGGACGGGCGTGTTTCTTGATGATGCGGACCCCCTCGACGAGGACTTGGGATTTGGCAGGGAAAACCTGGAGGATCTTCCCTTTCTCGCCTTTGTGGTTGCCCGAGATGACAACGACTTCGTCGCCCTTCTTGACATGAGTATTGACTCGCTTGGCCATGGTCTGTGTGCCCGTTGCGGATTGGAGTTCGGTTAGAGGACCTCGGGAGCGAGGGAGACGATCTTCATGAAGTTCTTCTCGCGGAGTTCGCGCGCCACGGGTCCGAAAATGCGGGTGCCTTTGGGGTTCTTGTCCTTGTCGATGATGACGATGGCATTGTTGTCGAAACGCAGCACCGAACCATCGCCGCGACGGATCGGGGCGGAGGTGCGCACGACGACGGCGCGCACGACATCCCCCTTCTTCACGTTCGCGGTCGGGATCGATTCGCGAATGTGGGCAGTAACGATGTCGCCGATATTGGCGTGGCGCGAACGGGTGCCGATCACACCGATCATCTTGGCGACGCGGGCACCGGTGTTGTCGGCCACCTGCACCTTGGATTCCATCTGGATCATGGCTTTGGGAAGGGGTTGGGAGTTCGGAGGGAAAGAGGCGCGGAGAACAATCTCAGTGGGAGAGGATCTCCTTCAGTTTCCAGCACTTTTTCTTGCTGAGGGGACGGGTTTCTTCGATGAGGACGCGGTCTCCGACCTTGGCTTCGCCGTTCTCGTCGTGGGCGAAAAAGGTGGAAGTGCGCTTCACGATCTTTTTGAAACGGGGGTGCGGGACACGTCGGCGGACTTCGACGACGATGGTCTTCTGCATGGCATCCGACGTCACCACACCGACGCGGGTTTTGCGCAGTGCAGCTTCGCTCTTGTTCTCTGAGTCGCTCATCGTAGGGATTGGCAAAGGGTTGAAATCAATCGGGCTTGGGGCATCAGGCGCGTTGGGCACGCTTTGCCGTGAGGAGGGTCTCGATGCGGGCCACCTCGCGGCGGGCCGAGCGAATGCGAGCGGGGTTCTCGAGCTGGCCCGACTCTTTCTGGACGCGGAGCATGAGGGATTCCTCCTTCAGCTCACGGCGGCGGATTGCAAGCTCGTCAATGCTGAGTTCGCTGAGTTTTTTAGTGGACTTGGACATCGTTGGGACTCCTCGAAGGGTAAAGGATTACTGTTCGGCGCGGCTCACGAAACGGCAGCGGATTCCGAGTTTG
>CALDKL010000541.1 GCA_937898895.1 uncultured Verrucomicrobiae bacterium
GAATCGGTCCGGCTCTCACCAAAGCACTCGCCGGCGCTGTCGCGCGGGGCGACCGCGAGACGGAGCGCACCGTCTTCGGCACGAGCATCCTCCTCAGCCTCGCGCTCACGGCTCTCGCTGGGGCTTCCGCCGGCCTGCTCCTCCTGAACATCCCGATCCCGGCTCTTTTCGGAAACGAGTTCGCACCGGTGCAGGATACGATGTTCCACGCCGCCCTGCTCGGCCTGCTCATCATCCAGATCGAGATGATGTGTGTCCCCTTCGAAATGGGTCGCGACGGCTATCAGGAAACCCGATTCACCAACGCCTGGGGCGCAGCGGGCAACCTCATCGGAGCCCTTCTCCTCCTCTGCGGGATCTGGTACTTTCCCACGATCGAGTTTCTCCTGCTCTCGGTGAACGGAACGATTGCCCTCGCAAAACTCGGCAATACAATCCACCTGCTCGTGCAGCGCCCCTATCTGTTTCCCCGCGTTTCCCTCTTTCGAAAGGCCCTCGTGCCCCCGCTCGTCCGCGACGGGATTCGCTTTTCCATCACCTACATCCTGGCGGCCGCCGTGGAGTACAATCTCATGGCCTTCCTCATCGGTCGGCATGTTGGACCCGAGGCCGTCGGCGTGTGGAATGTGATGATCACGGTGCATTTCTCCCTGACCGGGTTGGTCGTGATGATTACGAAACCCTACTGGCCGGCCTTGATGGATGCTTTTGAACGCCGGGATCTCCCCTGGATTGTGCGCAGTTCGAACCGTCTCCGTCTCGGTGGAATCAGTTTCGCCCTTTTTGGCGCATCCGGCCTGATCGCCCTCGGGCCTTGGGTGCTGCCGACCTGGGCGGGCGAGGAATTCCACACGGCCGTGCCCGAGACCTTCCTCGTGGACCGACTCGCTCTCATCGCCTTTGCCGCCTATTTTATTGTACACGTCTGGCGACACATCAATCAAACCCTCGCCCTCGGAGTCGGCTGGGTCTCGCCGGTGGCCCGTGTCGTCGTGCTCGAAGCCATCGTGCTCATTGCTGCGGCATCGTTCGTGCTCTATCACGAGGGCGGCGTCGGCACGATCTACCTGACGATGGCCGGGGTGATCACACTGCACTCGGGCTGGCTCTTTCCTCTCTTCTTTCAGAAAGGCCGCAGGAGCGCCCGGCATCTCATCGTTCCGGAGGAGACCAGTTGCCTTCCGACCGAAAACCTGCCCCACGAGCGGATCACCCTTCCACGAATCGCCCAAACACCTCCGGCAGCGGAGCTTCAAAGCGAAGGAATTCCCCGGTGAGCGGATGTCGGAAAGCGAGGAATCGCGCGTGCAGGAGGAGTCGATCCACCTTCACTTTCTGGCGAGCGACCTGGGCATAGATCGTGTCCCCGAGGATGGGGCAGCGCAGCACTTCTTTGAGATGAACGCGGATCTGGTGGGTGCGTCCGGTATGGATGATGCACCGGAGCACCGCCCAATTCTCGCGGACCTCGCTACGCAGCACCAGGTAGTCGGTGATGGCCTCCTTCCCGGCCGGCGGTGAAACGACGGCCATTCGCTGCCGATTCACGGGATGCCGACCGATTCGCGTCTCGATGACCCCTTCGTGTTTCGCGGGGATTCCTTCGGTCACGGCGAGATACTCCTTCTGCGTTTCCCGTCCGGAGAACTGGCCAACGAGGGAATGGTAGGCCACATCGCTCTTTGCCGCCACGAGACATCCCGATGTCTCCTTGTCGAGCCGGTGAACGATTCCCGGGCGGTCCACTCCGGCGAGACCACTGAGCTTTCCCTGACAATGATGCAACAATGCGTTGACGAGAGTCCCGTCGGGATTGCCCGCTGCCGGATGCACGACGAGTCCCGTCGGTTTGTCGACGACGATGAGATCTTCATCCTCATAGAGAATGGAGAGCGGGATTGCCTCGCCGAGCAACTCGCCGGATCGCTCCGGCTCGATCCTGACTACGATCTCCTCCCCTCCCGCGAGGAGATGACTCGCTTTCACCTTCCGTCCGCTGACGAGAGCGAAACCCGCTTTGATGAGATCCTGCACCGCCGAACGGGAAAGTTCACACCCGGCGATGGAAAGTGCCCCCGGAAG
>CALDKL010000542.1 GCA_937898895.1 uncultured Verrucomicrobiae bacterium
CCTTCCAAAATTTCGCGAAGAGACCGCTCTCGTCGCCGCCACCGCCGCACCCGGCACCTCGCTGGAGGAAATGAATCGGCTCTCTGACGCAATTGAAACACAGATCCTCTCCGTGCCGGAAGTTCGCAAGGTGGGACGCCGCGTCGGGCGCGCGGAGCGTGGCGACCATGTCGTTCCGCTTTCCACCGTCGAGTTCGACGTGGACTTCGACGAGGGAGAACGCAGCCGTCACGAAGTGCTCGAGGAGATCGGAACGAAAGCCCGCAGTGTTCCCGGAGTGTTCGCTGCGGTGAGCGGCCCCCTCGCCGACCGCATCGGACACCTTCTCAGTGGAGTCTCCGCCCCCGTCGCGGTGAAGATATTTGGACCGGACCTCGCCGTCCTCCGCAAACTTGGAGAAGAGGTGCGCGATGTCGCCCGGACCATCCCCGGATTCGAAAATGCGAAGCTCGATGTGCAATCGACCGTGCCCCAGCTGCGCATCGAACCGGATCGGGAACGAACGAGTGCCTATGGCATTGCCCCCGGCCGACTCAACGAAGAACTCGCCACCTGGATCGCCGGAAAGGAAGTCGCCGAACTCCGCGACGGTCCCCGGCTCCTCAATCTCGTCCTGAGATTGCCTTCCGCCTGGCGCGAAACACCCCAGGCCCTCGCCAACCTCCCCGTTCGCATCGGCGAGTCCCGCTACGTTCCTCTCGAGGCTCTCGCCGCAGTGCGCGAAGCAAAGGGGCCGAACACTATTCTCCGCGAAAATGCGCAACGACGTTTCGTCGTGGCGATCCAGCCGACGACACGCGACGTCACCACTCTGGCCCTGCGACTCCGCGACGCTGTCTCGGCAAAAGTGAAATTCCCCGAAGGATACTATCCCGTCTACGAAGGCGAGTTTCGGGCACAACAGGAGGCGACCCGGCGCATCCTCATTTTCTCTGCCGTCATCTTCCTCGTGATTTTCCTGATGCTGCGTGGCTACTTCGGGAGCACCGCCCTCGCCTTGCAGGTGCTGGTGAATATCCCGCTCGCTCTCATGGGTGGACTCGCCTTCACCTGCTGGAAGGTCGACAACATCAGCATCGCCACCCTCGTCGGTTTCATCGCCGTTGGGGGAGTCGCGGCGCGCAACGGCATCATGATGATCTCGCACTATCTCCACCTGATGAAACACGAGGGAGAGGGTTTTACCGATGCGATGATCGCCCGCGGCACCAAAGAACGGCTCGTCCCCGTGATGATGACCGCCCTTTCTGCGGGAATCGGGTTGATCCCCCTCGTGCTCGCAGCGGAGGAGCCGGGAAAGGAGATCCTCCACCCGGTCGCCGTC
>CALDKL010000543.1 GCA_937898895.1 uncultured Verrucomicrobiae bacterium
CGCCACGCCTCCCGATCTTACGAACGGCACTGTCCCAAGCTCAGTCCAGAGTCCGCTTCGGGGGAGCGATGGTGGTCGTCGTTGTGGTGGCGGGGCGTGCCTTGGGAGCCTCGGAAAAACGCTGCACTTCAAAGTTGGGGATGTTGATGGCGATATTGAGATCGGCCCGGAAGTCCCAGGTTGCGGCCACGCCGACCTGGTCAGCCATTTCACGGGCCTGAAGGTAGGTGGGAATGGCATCGGGGACGACCTGGAAGAAGGCAACCCCGCTCGGGTCATCCTTGATCGTGCGAAGCACTCGGACGTAGACGGAGCCGGGTTGCTTCATCTTCTCGATGGTTTCCCCCGATTTCGGCGTCAACGCGAGTTGAATCTGGGTGGAACCCGGACGGACTTTCGGCTCGATGACAAAGGTGTTCGGAAGCGATCCGGTGACTGCGGAACTCTTGAGAAACTCTATCACCTTGTTGACATCGTAAATCACGCGAGTTTCGGAGGCCTTCTTGAACTGGTCCATGTCGCCAAGCGTAGCGAAGTATTTCAGGACACCTCGCTGATCGGGGTCCACCTTCTCGGTGGCGGATCCCCAGGAAAAGCTGACCTGGCGCCCCGTTGGCTCCACTCGGATGGAGGGTTTTGCGGGATCGGTGGAGGGATCCATCGCGATCCAGGGCTTGTAATCCCCCTTCGTCGCGGCCACGACGGCTTCGGCGACGGCGGGCAGGGGTTTGCGCACCACCAGAGAGATGTTCCCCAGTGTCTCGAGCATTCCTGCAGTGGGCTGGATCTGAGCATCATTGAGGGCCTTCCAGGCGAGGGCGATGGAGTCCATCTGATAGACCCCAACGAGGCCGGAGAGAGCAGGCCACGCCGTCTGGGCAACGGCCTTTGAGCCGAGCAGTTTCTCCATCAGGGGCACGAACGGAGTGGGATCCGGATCTTTGTAGAGAAGCTGAGATCGGCGCTGCTGGAGTTTGTCTGTGACGGGACCCAGGAATTCCTTGTCATTGAGAAAAAGAACACCTTCCTTGGCGACGATAATCTTGGTCTCGTTGGGTGTCTCGGGGTACGGTTTGGGATTGGGAAGGCGGACGACGGTACCTGGGGCGGCGGCAACAATGGGGGTTTGATCGAGGGTCGCTTTCAGCTTGTCGAGTTCGGCGAGCAATTTTTCATTCTCGGTGCGCTTCTTGTCACGCTCGGTCTTCTTGTCGGCGAGCTGTTTCTCTAGATCAGGAATGTTGGCAAGATTGAGCCCGACGGCCGATTTGTCGAGAGTGGCCAGATCCTCGGTGCCCTTGCGAATGTTTTCCTCGAGAGCGGCGATTTTCTGCTGGAGATCCGCAGGGTCCGGAACCTCCTTCTTTTCGACCATAATCTTTTGGAGCTCCTCGAGTTGCTCCTTGGTCACGGGAGGAAGATCGGAAAGAATTTTCTTCACCGCACTGGCGACACTGATGCCGACTAGAACGAGGACGATGATGAGTACCCCGACGACGTTGGTCATCGTGTCCATGAGAGCCACGAACGGGATCTCCATTTCCTCGGCATGTCGTCGCTTGGCCATGAGAAATCAGGGAACAGGGGCAGGTGGGAGGAGAGGGACACCCTCGGGCGGGGTCATGGTGCCGAGAAATTGCTGGAACATGGTGAGATCGATCTTGCCGCGGCCGGGGGCGGGAAGCTTGGCGATCTGGGCGGGCTCGAAGGCATACGTCTGCTGCGCCCACCCGGCGGCGTTGTTATAAGAGCCAAGGCCGTCGTCGCGGACCAGGAAGACAATCTTTCCGCCCATCTCCTTGACCTTCTTCAGAAACGCCTCGTAGGAGGTGTCGGCGATGATGACTTCGGCGGTGGAGCTGATCTGGGTCTGCTGGTCCTTGTTCCAAAAGATGACAATCTTTCCTCCCGAGGCCTCCACAAAGAAGGTCTTTCCTCCCTCGGCCATGCCCGAGCCGGCGGGTTGGATGATCACCGGAGGCGGCGTATTGGCGACGAGATTTCGCTTCTTGATCTCGGCGGCGAGTTCCTCGATCTGCTTCTTGAGATCCTTCGTCTGCTGATCGTAACCAGTGATTTCCAGAAGAAGGTTGTCGAGTTCCTTGAGCAGGTTTTCACTGAGAACCTTGGAGGCATCTGCCTGGGAGAGCAGTTTCCGCAAGCGCGCAGCCTGGGATTCCTTGGCCTGCGCTTCTTCCTCCAGAGTGGCCAAACGGGTGAGCAGAGGCTTTGCCTCGCTCTCGGACTCCTCGGCGGCTTTCTTCTTCTGGGTGAGACTCTTGTAAAGGATGGCCCGGTCGACCTCTTCCTGGGTGCGCCCTTCCGTCTGGGTAGTTTGGGAAACCGCCAAGAAGACAATGATGAGGACGAGAACCCCGATGAGAGAACACAGGATGTCCAGGAAGGGCACCATGAGGATTTCCTCGCTCGAGTGCTTTCGGCGCTTCGACATGGAATTTGGTCAATCGGTGGACTCGTGGGCGGTGCCCGTGACGGCTTCACCCGCGGCTGAACCAGCCCTTCTTGATCGTCTGCTGGATGACGATCTGTTTCTCCCCGAGATCCTTGAGGGTCTGGTTGAGGGCGCCGATCCCTTCGGCGAGGGCGCGGGTGTGGTCGCTGGTGGTTTTGACGGAATCGGTCGCCGCAGCGGTGAACTCGTCGCGCATCTGCTGCATCGTGGCGGTGAATTCCTCCCCCACTCGCTGTTGGTGCTCGGCAGCGCGCAGCTCGAGATTCTCGGCATAGGTCAGCATGGTCGCGGAGAGAGCGTTGAGGTCCACGAGGAAATCACTCTGGGCACTAGCGACGGCGCGGACGAGGTGGTTCATCATCGCCTCGCTGTCGCCCCCGGCAACACCGGCTCCATCGTTGAGACGGGGGATGAGCACTTCGTTGCAAAACGAATCGATGTTGTTGAGGTTGTCATCCTCCATCTTGATCATCGCGTTCATCGGGAAGTTCACGAGCATGGCGAAGACGAGACCGACGAGGGTCGCATCGAAGGCCGTGCCGAGACCGCTGATGACGCCCTTGAGGACGCCGATGATCGCCTTCACATCCTCGAGGTTGTCGAAGCTGAGGCTGAGGAGCGCGTGGGAGAGACCGAGAACCGTTCCGATGAACCCGAGAATGGGGATCGCCCAGAGAAAGGCCTTCACTCCGGTGAAGCTCTGCATGATGCGCCCGGCATCGATATCGGACTGAGCCGACATCAGGTGAACGACGTCACCACTGTCCTGCTTGATCTCGAACAACTCGAGAGCCTTTCGAATCCGGTTGACCATCATACTGTCACGCAGCTTCGCGGGCAGCTTGTAGAGGTGATCGATGAAGGCCCCGACGTTCTCGGCGGTGATCTCGGTGCCGAGCTTGTACGGAACGACATCGAGTAGCATCGCTTCCTTCTGGTGGCGGAGCTTCAGATACTTCACGACCAGAATCGCGGTGGCCCAGAAGAAGAACAGGGTGTTCAGACCGTTGACCTCAAGGTGTCCTTTCCAGACCATGGCCAGGTACTGCATCATGGAATACTCCGTCGATGGCGTTCCCTTGGGCGGGGTGAAGAGAAGGAGAAAACCAAGGAAGAGCGCCGTGACCCCTGCGGCGATACCAAAGCAGACGAGCATGTTCGCATTCGTGGGGTCGCTCTCCTCCCATCCTCCGCGGGATCCAAATTCACGCTTCTGAGTCGAAGTGCCGCTCTGGCCCGCTGCGGCGGCACCGGTCGAGGCAGTCGTGCCCTGCGGTGCGTTGGTTGGCGGGGGAACGCGGAGTTTTGGTTTGTTGTCAGGGGCCGCCTGCTCCTCCGGAGCCTCCGCCGGAATCTGCATTTTCGTGCTGCACCCCGGGCAGCGGACATACTTGCCCGCGTGCTCCGCTTCCGCCTTCAATTGCATGCCACAAGATGGGCAAAGAAACTCCATTTTTCCTCCTTTGAACTGATCTGATGTATTCTGGTATCCGGACAGGTTCGACTCACGGCATCTCAGCTTCCGCTCCCGGCTCCCGCCAAGTTTGATTCACTGCCGCCTCTTTCCGGGAAAGTCCTCTCTGTCACGAGAGAGTCTCCGTTGTGAGCGGGAGGATTGAACGATTGTGTCCCCATCAAGTCAAGAGCAACCTTTCCGGGTTCATCGGTTCCGAAAGGAAGTTGAATTCTTTTTCGTCCGGAAGTCGCTTTTCGTTCGAGAATCGGCTACAGCTACCGCTCGAGATGAACGGCCCGGGAAATACGACAGTGAAGCTGGGAGCGGCACTGATGCTCGCTCCGCTGATGTCCTGCTCCCTGAAAGTGAAGGTGAGGGAAGGCTGGGACAAACTCCACTCTGAACCGATGGCCCTGGGCGAGGCGGCCCGGACC
>CALDKL010000544.1 GCA_937898895.1 uncultured Verrucomicrobiae bacterium
AGGCCACGGGGAGCGGGGTGCTGGGGCGGCTTTACGAAGGCACCTCGGTGACTCGGCTCGGGCGAAATGGCAGCATGGCGCGTATTCGCCTCCCCGACGGGCGCGAGGGCACCGTGGCGGCGAGCGCCCTCAGCCGATAGGCAGCGAACCGGGATCCCACGAAGGGAAAGAGGATCCGCCGCCTCACCGTCTCCAACCCACCGGCTGCACCCATGCCTGTTCGGTCTGTCCCTCGAAGGAGGGATTCGGATGCTTCCGCGTCGAGGTGACCGTAGCGCGCAGATACAGCGCATCTTTCGGCATCGTGAAGGAAGCGTTCAGCCCTTCGACGGTGGCGAAGACCTCGCCGATCCCGGTTTTCTCTGCCGTGGCGTCGTAGCCTTTCCGCGTCCCGATGAAAGTCGTCGTGAAACTTGCCCCTTCGCTCGGCGCGATTGCGAGAGAAAGAGTCCGTTTGTCAGGGTCGAAGCGGATCGCATCGAGCACTACCCCCGAACTCGCATAGAATTTTCCAGCCAACATCGCCTCGACGAGGGAATCGCCATCCAGCTTGTCCGCCCCGACCATGATCCAGCCCCGGCCCGGCGAGGCATCCTCCCCGTGGTAGGTGTGGGAATCGTCCGTGGCCACCGCGAGGAGCGGCGCATATCCCAGCTCGGCGATCCGGATCGTGTTGGCGATATCCCAGATCCGTTCATCTCCAGGCCGCGTCTCGTCCCCGAGGTGATGGACGAGCGGATGCCCGTTGTAGACTTCGAAGTAGGCACCCTCGGCCACATTTGCGAGATCCTCTGGCGTCAGCGCCCACTGAAAATTCGGATGGTTCAGATGGGCGAGGATGAGGCGGCCCGAGCGCTTCCGATACTCCTCGATGGAAATCAGGCTGCGCCGGACCACCTCGCGCTGGCTTGCCGCGTCATCCTTCACGGGCGGGAGCGCCTCGTCCAGATTGATGACATTGATATGGATCGGCTTTTTTCCGCCCGAATTCGACATCTCCTCCGCCGGCAACAGGTAGAATTCGCCTGGCTTTTCCAGTGCGGCGCGGCATTCCGCGAGCGTCTTCAGCACCACACCCTCCTTGCCTTCGCGCACCTCGCGCTTCAGCCAATCGTTTCCGAAGCGCGCTTCACACTTCGTCACCGCGTCGCGCCCCACCGCCTTCTGGCGCTTGCGAATCGCTGCCAGATCGAGCCACTTTTCCCCCTCCTGCAGCAGGTTGTGGTCGCTCATTCCCACGAAGGCGTATCCTTTCGAGCGATACCAGTCGAAAATCATCTCAGGAAAGTCGTTCCCATCGCTCCAGAGCGAATGCGTGTGGGTATTCCCCTTGAACCAAGCGCGAGTGTCGTAGTCCTGAGCGGAGAGAGGGAAGGCGAAGGCGAGAATCGGGAGAAGAATCCGGTACATGACCAAAACATAGAACAGCGAGCGCCGTCCCGGCTATGGCATGATAAGGGAAAATCCTCCCCTGCTCCGCTCCGGCGCTCCGGCGCTCCGGGCCTATGATCGGATGCCAAGCTTGGACAAACGTTCCCGCACGATCTCACGCTCCGCTTCGTGGAAGCGGTGGAAAGGCGCAGCCATGAAATCATCGCAAACCTCGAGAATCGAGAGTGCGCATTTCAGCCCTTTGATGATCGCCGATCCGTGCTTACCAACCCGATAGATCGCCTCGCTCAGATCCATGACCTGGTCGCTCAGCTCGCGCACCCTTGCCAACTCTCCGGCTTTCGCCGCTTCATAGAGGGAAACATAGAGCGAGGGATGCAGATTGGCTCCCCCATTGATCCCACCATCCCCCCCGAGCAGAACGCTTTCTGCGAGAAGCTCCTCCGGGCCGACGAGAAACGACCAATCGGGCCTCGCCTCGGCCGCGAGACGCCGCATCCGCCGGAAATAGACGAGATCGCCCGAGCTGTCCTTCAATCCGACGATCTTCTCCTGACCGAGTGCCCACGAAACGACCTCACCGGAAAAGGAGGTTTTTGTCAGGGCCGGCATGTTGTAAAGCATCAGCGGCAACGGCAGCTCGGGCAGAAGCTCTTCGATGAACTCGCGCAGCTCGGGCTGGCCCGCCGGAAAATAGAATGGAGCCGAGGTGACGACGGCATCGGCCCCGCAATCCGCCGCATCGCGGGCGAGACGAGCCGATTCGACCAGGGAAGTATCGGTAATCCCGACAAGCACGGGAATCCGCCCCCTGACAAAACGACACGTATGCTCGATCAGATCGCGCCGGAGCCGATATCCGAGACTGGGTGCCTCGCCGGTGGTGCCCAGGGCAAAGATTCCGGCGACCCCTCCTCCGATAAGACGCTCGACGAGACGCTCGAGCCCCTCGACGTCAAGCGTGTCGCGACCGGTGAGAGGAGTCACCATGGGCGGAATGATTCCACAATATCGAGGATTCATCGGAGATCAGGGGAGAAGAGAAAAAAGAAAGAATCACTTCGGCTCGGCCGATTCAAAAAAGGAGAGGGGTCGGACCACGAGCTGTGCCGGATCCACGACGACGTGTTTCACCTTCTTGCGATTCCAGGTATAGGTCATGTGGACGAGGCCATCCCGCGTCTGGATCATCGCCGGGTAGGAGAACTCGCCCTTCTCCTCCTTTTCGAGGAAAGCGACCGCCTCCCAGGTGATGCCATCCTTGCTGACGGCGAGATTGAGGAGATTGCGTTTGCCCCAGCCCTCTGGCTTGTCGCCGCCGAGGTGGTTGTAGAGGAGAAGGTGCCTCCCGTCCGCGAGCGTGAGACCCTCGATACCGGAATTGTTGTTCGGCAGATTGGTCTCCTCCAACTCGTCCCAGGTCTTTCCCCCGTCTGTGGAACGGTTCGCGATGATCCTTTTGTTCTTGGAACGGTAAAGGGCACGCAGACTGCCGTCGGCGAGGTTCAACAGGGTGGGTTGAATGACTTGATAGGGTTGCGTCTCCGGTTCGAAGCGCTGCCAGGAGGTTCCCAATTCAGGCCTCTCGAGATCGGTCAGGATCTCGTAGTGAAAACGCCAGTCGTTACCGTGTTCGGTGGAAGAGGGGCAGAGCAGGGAACCGTCACCGAGCGGGTATGGCTTGCCGCGCACCGGTCCGTCGATCCCTTCGGGAAGGCGGCGGCGCCCCCGGAACGAGCGCCCGTCGTCGGAACTGACCATGACCTCACCCCACCAGGTCTGAGGGGTGGGCCCCACTTTGAAAAACAGGTAGGTGAGTCCGTCGCCCGGTGCCTGCCACAGAACCGGATTCCAGCAAGGATAGCGTTTGTCCTTGTGTTGAATCCCGTTGGCCCACTCGACCGGCTTGGACCATTCCCCTCCGTCGAAATAGCTCGACCAGATGCCGACATCGGGGTTCTTCTCCTTCGTCCCGCCAAACCATGCCGCGACGAGTCCCCGATCCGTTTCAGCGATGGTGGAGGCGTGGCATTCCGGATACGGTGCCGTATCGAAGAGAAATTCCTCTTTTACGAGGCCGGGAAAGCGGGGGGCTTTCGTTTGGGAAGGCTCGCGGGCCTGGAGGTCTTTGTCAGGATAGCGAATGCCGTCCGTTCCCGGCAGAAAGTAGATGCGCCCATCCTCCGCACCGAGAACCAGTTCCGTTTTCCCGTCTCCGTTGAAATCGGCCACTGCCGGACAAGTATTGTGACCCGAGACATCGCGCTCGGTGACGTTTCCGATCCGCTTCAGAATCACCTTTCCCTCGCGATCTCCCACATGGCGATACCACACCGCATTCTGGGAATTGACGAGCAGATCGAGCCGACCGTCACCGTCCCAGTCCGCCATCGCGAGCTGGGCTCGTCCGCTGCGCCCGCTCGAACGATCATTCAGACACAGCGGTCGCAGATCCTCATCGAGGAAAATCCGCTCGGCAGACCGACCACTGCGCCGCAGTACGCGAACTCCCGCTTGTTCAACCG
>CALDKL010000545.1 GCA_937898895.1 uncultured Verrucomicrobiae bacterium
GAGGTCTTTGTCGGTTCGATGGCCCAACTCTTCCGCGTCGAGGTTGCCGAAGGCGAGGAGGAGCAGGAAACCCGAGCCCACATTCGTTCCCGGCTCTCGGCGGAGAAATGGCCGGATGGGCGTCCCATGTTCGGTCCCGCCGCCGTCGTTTCGTTGCTCATCTTCTACATCTATGCCCTGCAATGTCTCCCGACCTCTGCCGTGGTCGCTCGTGAGTCCGGGTCGTGGAAATGGGCGGCGGCCCAATTTTTCTTTATGATGGCGTTTGCCGCCCTCGCCTCGCTCGTTGTTTATCAGGGGGCGCGCCTCCTTGGGTTCGCCTGATCCGCGCGGACCCCTGACTTTTCCTGCATGGAACCGACTCCTGCGATCATCGACTGGCAAACCTGGGCAGCCATCGGGGTGGTTGCCGCCACGGCCATCCTGCTCGTCGTCCGCGCGGTGCGCCGTGCTCGGAAGAAAGCCGACGGATGCGGCAAATGCGGATCGGGTGACTGTCATTGAGCCAGAATCCGAAGGTGGACCACCACGGAACACGCGGACAAATCAAGGGAATGCTGCGGAATCGAAGGTCACCCATGGAGGAAACTCATCCAATGCCCCTTTTCCCTCTGATTCCGTGACTTCGGTGTCTTCTGTGATTGGCCATTCCCGGTTTTCAATTGAAGTGATTCGGGTGAAATCTGCGGCTGACAAGATCGGTTCTCCGCGCCATCCTATTCGCCCCGGATCGGCAGTTCCCGGAAGGGGAACTCCATTCGCAGACCATCCGACATGGCCGAGACAGGGCAATCAGACAAAAAACTTTGGGATCGATCCGCGTGGGCTGGTGCCGGATTTTTCCTCGGGTACCTGCGCCCGCATTTCAAGGTCTTCATACCCGCGATCCTCGCTCTCGCCCTGACCGGGGGCATGGCGATCCTGTTCATCAAAGAACTCGCTGCCCTCGTCGGCAAAGGCATCGGCGGGGCGAGCGGTCCGGCCTGGATGGAGGAGCTGAATCGTTCCGTCTGGTTCCTCATCGGCATCGTTGGGACGCAGGCCTTTATTGCCTTCTGGCGCATTCTTCTCTTTGCGAAAGCCTCCGAACGCGCTCTCTCCTCTCTCCGTTCCGACACCTTTGCCCGCATCATTCGCCTGCCCATGTCGTCGCTGAATCAGCACCGGGTGGGCGAACTCGCCTCACGTCTCGCCAACGACGTCGAGGCGATGCGCGAGACGCTCGTCGTCACCATTCCCATGCTCATCCGCCATTCGGTGATGCTGCTGCTTTGCCTCATCCTCATCTTCCAGTTGTCGGTGAAGCTCTCACTCGTCATGATCGGGACGATTCCCGTCGTCATTGTCATGATCGCGGTGTTTGGCGCACGCATCCGAAAACTGACCCGCAGGGCGCAGGACACCCTCGCCTCGTCTCAGGTCGTCGTGGAGGAAAGCCTCCAGAGCATTATCAGCGTCAAGGCGTTCCGCAATGAGGTCTTCGAGATGTCCCGCTACGGAAAAAATCTCGGTGAATACCTCCGCACCGTCATCCGAGCGGCAATCCCGCGGGCATCGTTCATCGCCTTCATCATTTTTGCATTCAGTGTCGCCCTCGTCCTCGTCACCTGGTACGCCATGCGTATGCTCAGCGAAGGTGCCATCGGGAAAGAGGAACTCACGCAGTTCGCGGGGCTCACCGGGATGCTCGCCTCTTCGTTCACCCAGTTCCCCGAACTCATCACGCAGCTCCAGCGGGCCCTGGGCGCGACCGAGCGAGTCCGCGAGATCTTGAACGAAGAAATCGAGCCCGACGATGAAGAGACGGCCCCGCGCGAGCGCTTCCGGGGCGAGATCGAGATGCGTGGCGTCTCCTTTTCCTACCCGAGTCGACCCGACACTGTGGTCCTCCGCGACTTCCATCTCCGCGCCGATGCCGGACAGCGTATTGCTCTCGTCGGGCCGAGCGGATCGGGCAAGACGACGACGGTCTCCCTGCTCTTCCGCTTTTTCGATCCCACTTCCGGCGAGATCCTTATCGACGGGAGGAACCTTCGCGAACTTTCCCTCACCACGCTTCGCCGCAACCTCGCTCTTGTCCCACAGGAGGTTCTGCTGTTCGGCGGCAGTATCCGGGAGAACATCGCCTACGGAAAGCCCGGCGCGGGCGAGGAGGAGATCGTGACCGCCGCAATACAGGCGAACGCACATGACTTCATCTGCGGACTTTCGGAGGGCTACGACACCCTCGTTGGCGACCGCGGTGCGCAGCTCTCCGGCGGACAGCGCCAGCGAGTTGCCATTGCGAGGGCCATCCTCGCCGATCCTGCCATCCTCATTCTCGACGAAGCGACCAGTAGCCTCGACGCCGAGAGTGAGCGCCTCGTCTCGGAGGCTCTCGACAAGCTGATGGAAAACCGCACCAGTCTCATCATCGCCCACCGCCTCAGCACGGTGCGTCGCTGCGACCAGATTCTCGTGATGTCTGCGGGATCAGTGCTAGAGCACGGAACACACGAAGAACTCATCGCCAAACCCGGCGGCCTCTACGGATCGTTGGCGAAATTGCAGTTGGAGTGAGGAGAACGGTGCCCGGCGGCTCCACCTTTCGGAGTTCCGGTGAATGGCTTCGCATGACGAACAAAAGGTCACTGCGGGCAACCCTCCGATCAGGGACCTCGCGGCGTGCCCTTTTCCGAAATCACGGCATGGCGTGGCTTGCACAATAATTGGACAGGAAAATAATTGTTGTGAAGATGCGGCCGGATTGATTGTTTTTTCCGGGTTTTTCCAGATGGTTCTCCTGACCCGTCAGGTCTTTCCCACATTGAAAACGATTCGGTTTGCGGACCTCGGGCGACCTTTCTATCCTCTCGTTTTCGACAGGGCAGATCTGTGGATACCCACTGGTTTTCTCGCAAGGCTGCATCAAAACCTACTGTCCGAAGGGAAATCGAGCGGAACGAAGAGGCCCGGGAGTTCAAAAACAACTCCTGAGGGGCGAGCGGACTTCGCAAATGGGATCAACCATTTTGTGCCCTACTTGGGCGACCTCTGCACGAGAGACTCGATGGCCCGGGAATCACCGAGAACTGGCCAAATCGTCAGGCAAAGGGTAGGCTCGCACTCAATGAGTGAAGAGATCCAGAAGGACGAACGGCACATGCGCACGGCTCTTCGGATCGGTGCGCGGGGGCTTGGCACGACCAGCCCCAATCCACCCGTCGGAGCCGTGATCGTCCGCGAGGGGGTGATTCTCGGAAGAGGCTGGCACCAGCGAGCGGGCGAGCCGCATGCGGAGCGCAACGCCCTCGGCGACGCCGAACGCCGCTATGGACAGGGTGCGGTCCGGGGAGCAACCCTCTACGTTACGCTCGAGCCCTGTTCCACCCATGGCCGCACCCCGCCCTGCACCGAGGCGATCCTCACTTCCGGAATTCGGCGCGTGGTGGTCTCCGCGACCGATCCGAATCCCCTGCACGCCGGGTCCGGCTTCGAGGTGTTGCGAAAAGCGGGAATCGAAGTGAGGGCCGGTGTGCTGGAAGAAGAAGGTCGCGATCTGATTCGCTTTTTCTCGCGCCGGATCACCACGGGAATGCCTTGGGTGATCGCGAAAACCGCCGCCACCCTCGATGGTCACACTTCACTTCCCGAGCAATGGGGGCGGTGGATCAGCAACGAGGCAGCGCGCGAGGATGTGCAGGCCTGGCGACGTCAGTGCGACGCGATCCTGGTCGGAGGCGAGACCTTCCGTCGCGACAATCCCGCCCTGACCCTGCGCAGACGGTGGGCCAAAGGGCGGACGCAACCGTGGCGGGTCGTCCTGACTTCGAAAAAAGATCTGCCGCTGACCCACCAGCTCTTCACTGACCTCCACCGTGATCGCACCCTCGTTCACGAAGGGATTTCCCTCCGCGAATCCCTTGCTCGGCTCGGTCAACTCGGAGTCGCTTCGGTGATGCTCGAATCGGGCGGACGTCTCCTCGGTCGGGCCCTCGCGGAGGGTCTTGTTGACGAAGTGATTCTCTATCTCGCCCCCATTCTGGGCGGTGGTGCCACGCGAATGATTCCGACCGATGGTCTATTCGCCCGACTCGAGCGGGTCGAGTATCTTCCCATCGGAGACAATCTCCGGGTGCGCGGGCGGGTGATGAGGTGAACTTTGCGGCCGATGGCGGACCGCCGAGAACCGACTTTGCGCGAAGGAATCGGGAAAAGAGCGTTCTGCGCTTTGCCTTCATCGGATTCAGGTTTACCGAAGCTCGCTTCGGTGAACCGAACTCTCGCAACACTGGCTGATTCGCGTATCGACATTGCCTTGGCGATTCGGATCAGAACGAGTTTCATCAACGGATGAACACCCGCCGTCGTTTTCTGGGAACCGCCGCCCTCCTTTCCGCAGCTCCTTGTCTTCCGTCTCTCCGGTCTCAAACCTTTCCCGAGTCGGGAGCCCTCAAGGGTCGATTTTACAAAACCCTGAAAATCGGCATGGTTCGGGAGGGAAAGACCCTCGCGGAAAAGTTCTCCATTGCGAAAAAGGCCGGTTTCGACGGAATCGAATTGTCGGCACCCGGATATGATGTGGAGGAGGCCCGCGCCGCGATCCGCGAGACGGGATTGCCAGTGGATGGAACGGTCTGTGCGGACCATTGGAACGTGCGCCATTCCGACCCGAGTCCGGAGGTGAGGGAAAAAGCCCTGAAGACACTTCTTGCGGCGCTCGAGGCGACTCATGCGGTGGGAGGACATACCGTGCTCCTGGTGGTGGGGCACGGAAAAGACGGCACCGAGCAGGAAGTGTGGGAACGGAGTGTCGCAAACATCCGCAAGGCAGTCCCGCTCGCCTCGCGTTTGGGTGTGGCCATCGCCGTGGAAAACGTCTGGAATGAGTTCTGTTACGACCACTCCGGAGGCAGCGCCCAGACCGCTGAGAAATTTGCGTCCTACATCGACGAGTTCGATTCGCCGTGGGTCGGAATGCAGTTCGACATCGGCAATCACTGGAAATATGGCCCGATGGGCGACTGGATCCGTGCTCTCGGAAAACGGATCATCAAGCTGGACGTGAAAGGATTTTCCCGAGCGGAGAACAAGTTCACGCCGATCGATCAGGGAGACATCGATTACGCCGATGTGACCAAAGCTCTCCTGGAAATCGGATTCCACGGATGGTGTGCCGCAGAAGTTTCTGGCGGAACACTGGAAGAGTTGACCGGAGTGGCCCGGGCGATGGATCGGGCCTTTGGTTTGGCGTGAGTCCCAACGGAGGAGTGGAGTTCAGTCTTCGCTCTTTTTCCCTCCGATTCCCAGGACTTTCATCACGGCGATCCCGATGACGGCGAGAAGCGTGATGCCTGCGGGGATCACCCAGAAGGGGAATCCTCCCTCTTCCTCCACCGCGACGGGACGGGGTTTGGTTTTTCCCTGTCCCTCACCGTTTTCCTCATCGTCGGAAGAGTCGTCTGTGGACTTGGCCTTGGATTTGGTCGGCTTGGACTTGCTTTTGGATTCGTTGCTCGACCCTTTGCTCTCCCCCTTCTTGTCCGCAGGTTTCTGAGAGCTACCGAGGGCCGCAAACTCGTCGACCGGCTCCTTCTCTTTGGCCATGTCGGCTTCCCCTTTTTCGCCTTCTGCGGCAGGTGCCCCCTCCGCGTCGGGGTCGGCGGTGCCTTTGCCCGATTCATTCCGTTTCAAATTGGCGGTGAGCGCCTCAGAATCCGCAGCAGCCGCTTTCGCTTTCGCCTTTTCCTTTTCCTCCGCTTCTTTGGCCGCGATCTTGGCGTTGAGGATGGACAGATAGGATCCACTCTTGCCGCCTGACTTCCCCTTCGATTTCGAGGGAGAGGAGGAAGAACCGGCCTTCTGCCCGGAGAGGGAGGTGGCTTGGGCCAATTTGGCTTTGGCTTCCGGGATCTGGTTGGCGGCAATGAGTTTGTCGGCCTCGACGAAATGTGCGGCCTGGGCAGCGAGAGCGGCGGTGTCGTATTCGCGAAGCCGGGTCAGTTCGGCGGCGGCGAGCTTGAGATAATCGTCGATGGATTGTTTGCTGCGGAAATTCAGTTGCACCCACCGGATGCCGGCCTTCTTGTCCGCAGCAATGCGCTCGGCATAGGCCTTGTCTTCCTGCGCGCGTGCGGCGGTGATCTGGGCACGATTTTCGGGTGACGAAGAAGCGAGCGAACGTTCAAATTCCGCGTTCTGATAATCCACGTTGGTGGCGAGGCCCTGCAACTGACGACCGAGGCTCACGATCACCTGGATGGCGGTCTCTGTCGCCTTCGGAAAAGTGGGCGTTCCGAGATAGTTCTCCTCGATGAATTCATACTCCCGCAGCGCACTGATGTAGCCGTTGATATTCGGAGTTTTGGCGTACGCGTCCAGGCGTGCCGCGCGGATTCGGGAATCGACGAGTTCCTTGAAATCGATCTTGTCCTGTGGCGTGATCCAATCATTGTCGATCTTGAGGAATCCGCGCTCGACCTGATCCAGCTCCTTGGCGAAGGTGTCGCGCATCTCCTGGACCTTTGCCGTGTGTTTGCTTCCGGGGAAGTTTTTCAGGAAGGCTTCCGGTCCGGTCAGGAGCATCTTGCGGTAGCTCTCCGCAGGGAGGAGCGAGGGAGTCGGCAGCAGCTTCTGGAGTTTGCCGAACTCCACGTCGTCGGGCGCATCCTTGGTGATGGAGGCGATCTCGGCGCGGGTGAGGATCTTGGTTTCCTTGATCGATCCGGACACGTTCAACTCGATCTTGACGATATCGGCGGCTTCGTAGGTGATCCGACCGGTATAGGTTTGGCCCGCCTTCGTCTTGATTTCATCGGCGGAGAGCGGGGCGAGGGAAAGCGCGAGAAGCGGGAGGAGGAGGCGTGGGGGAAGGTGGGGGGCTTTCATCTGATCGGGATTCCGGAGAGAAGCGACGATACAGGATTCCGTCTCCACCGACAATGTTTTTGCCCCGAAAAGCGCCGAACCGAATGGAAATCTTGCCGGGGAGGTTCGGTTTCAGATCAGACTCCGGAAGGGACCGGAAAACGCAGGAGTTTCTCCAGTCGCCAGGGATTCCAACGAAGGCAAACAGACTGCGGAGAGTGGAAAAGGATCCCACTCCGTGAGTCCAGCGATGCTTCCTGCGGACTCTTCCCCCTTGTTTTCGGTGGAATCCGTGGTTCTCATCTTCGAAATCAGGGTTATGTTTCCCGATTCAAATATCCAGCCGTGGCCACACTCGCACTGATCAGTCAAAAAGGGGGAGTCGGGAAGACGACCATCGCGGTCAACCTGAGCTATTCCCTCGCCCGTCGTGGATGGAAAATCCTCCTCGTGGATGCGGATCCCCAGGGAGGCGTGGGGTTTTCCCTGACGGAAAGATCGAAGGACGCCGATGGGTACTACGATTTCCTCCTCGGAACCTCCTTCCCGGAGAGCGGGGGAATCGGCGCGGCGATCCTTCGCACGCGCCAGCCCGGTTTGTCACTGTTGACACGGGGGTCGCGCCGCGCCCTGGATCGTCTCTTTACGGGATCAGCGGACCATCCCCTTTCCTCGGCAGACGTGGAGCAGCTCGATCAGTCGTTGCGCGATCTCGGTGAGTTTGATTTGATTCTTTACGATACGCCGACGGGTGTGACGGCAGTTGGCGAACGTCTCGCGCGGGTCGTCGATGGGTTGCTCGTGCCCCAGCAGCCTGGACCCTTGTGTCTGCGCAGTCTCCCGCAGATCCTCCGGATGATTGCGGCATCGCGGGCTGCCAGTGGAGAGTCTGACCGTCCGCGGCTCGCTGGTTTTGTCCTTTCCATGACAGAACCGGACGATCCCGCGAATCTGCAGGACCAACGCGAATTCCGGGATCTCCTGCCGCTGGAACTGGTGCTCGAGACAATCATTCCCCTGCATCGGGACTTTCGGGAAGCCACCCGGCTCGGCGTGCCTGTCGCCATGCTGCGAGAGCGTCCTTCCCCTTCCGCCCTGATCTTTGATCAACTGGCGGCGGAATTGGAAACCCGCCTGAATCTCTACGAAGACGAGGAAACCCCACTCCAGGATCGGGACTATGCCAGACTCGTGGATTGACAAGAAGGAGCTGGAAGAGCTGGTCGGGAATTTCACGTCGGCACGGAAAGCCCGTCGTCGGCCCTTTGCTCCCCGGTCCCGGGGCGCGGAACCTCCGTCGGCGCAGGAATCCGCTCCGGCCGAGGTCGGGGCTGCCGAGGCACTGCCGGAGGATGTCTCCGAGGTGACTTCGGAAAACTCCGCTCCCCTCTCAATCCCTCTCGATCCCTCTCCACCGGAGCCACCGGAGCCACCGGAGCCACCGGAAATCGAAGAGATCGTGGTTTCGGACGTGGTCGTTTCGGAAGAGATTGTCCCATTGGCATTTGCCTTCGAAGAGGATCTTGAGGAAGGTTTGCCAGAAGAAGAAGAAGATTCCGAGCCGATCACTGATGCGATGGCGGAGGTCGCATTCGAGGCGGAGGCAGGGAAAGAGACGCAGAGGGAGGAGCTTCTTCCGCCCCCCCTCTCGGAAGAAGCGAAAGAAGACCATTGCCCTGTCGAGGAGGAACGGAGCGAGCCGGAAAGGCTTCCCTCCGAGTCCGTCGGGGTGCCTGAAATTCGCATTGAGTCGGCCACCGTGGAGTTGCGGGATCTCCCGCCCTTTCTTGACGAACAATGGGAGGCCCCCGCACCGCGCCCGACTTCTCTTTCCGAGCGGGATGCCGTCCGCGCCCTCAATGCCCTGGCCGATGCCCGCGCCCGGGCCGAACAGTCCCGCTTGCTGCGGGTGAGATCCAACTCGGGAGGTCCTTCGGGTTCCACTCCGCCTCCGGTGACGGAGCCTGTCTCGGAGGAGCTGGCCGAGAGGTCTGGGATCCCTGCGACACCTGAGATACCTGAGATACCTGAGATACCTGAGATACCTGAGGAGACTCCTCTCCCCGTCCTCGCTTCCGAGCCGACTTCCGAGCCGATCTCACTGGATGTGGAGATGGATTGTCCCCTTCCGGTGGAGGAAGAATCATCGGTGGAGGAAGACAAACCGACAGAAGGTTTCGTCGACTGGGAGTGCGAAGAGGAACTGACCGACCCTCGTCCTCCCGAAGAAGACGATGCTGCGTCGGCGGAAACTCCCGATGGAGTGGAGCGGGAGCGGATGGAATCGATTCAGGCGGATCGGTTTCTTCGTCGAATCGAACGCTTCGGGGAAGAGGTGAAGCGGCACTTCGATGCCCGCGAGGTGATTGTCTGCGACCGCGACGGTCTGCTTCTCTATTCGGATGTGCGGGACGGCGGGAAAGGGGTGCTGGAAACGACTTTGCTCCTCGAGATATCGGCCAAAGCCAGCCGGATGCTCGGCCTGACCGCGTCGCGGGCCACCCAGGTGTTGGTCGGTGAGGGGCTTTGGCGATGCCTGCTGAAGGAATCGGGCGGAGGAGGAGACTTGTACGCGGGCCTCCTCCTGTCGGAACCTTTGGAAGAGGCGGAGATCGCTCTGTGGACCCGCTTGCTTACCGAAACGATCGGATCGGCTCCTGCGGAAGTCCCCTGAATTCGAGCTTTTTCCGTCCCGTGTACGACGAGTTGTCAGTGTCTTTTGAGAATCCGGCGAACGATCCGCTGGGCTACAATCATGTCGAGGGAAAGCTCTACTGCGGTCGCGATGCCCTGGAGCTGCAGTTCAAATTGCGAGACCGTGCCTTTCACAAGAGTGAAACGCAGTGCGTTCCTTTTGCCTATTCCGAAGTGGAGCGGGTCGAATATGTGTCGAGGTGGTTTCGTCCGAAGATTCTAGTCTTCCAGACACGGTCGCCGGAGAAGCTGGCCGAGTTTCCGGGGGCCTCGGTGGGCCGGGTGGACTTGTGGGTGCTGCCGTCCTCGCGCCGGGATGCCTCGAAGGTCGCAGAACTGATCCGCTTCCGGCAATCAGAAGCCTTTGTCACTGAGTCCGAAGAGAGACTGGATCGGCTTCGGGAAGATCCGTCATGAACCCAGCGACTGTCAGCTCTCCGAGACCCCGGAAATCGATCGGACCGTGGATCGTGTATCTCTCGGCACTGGTGTTCTACGCCTGGCCCTACGGCTATTTCGGGGCGATTCTGATCCAGGAGGCAAACACGAACCCCCGGGTGCGCAACCAGGTGGGCTACCTGGATGCCGTGTATCGCTCCACGTCTGCGGATGGCGAGACCGCTCGACCTTCGATCCTGGGTAACGCCACCCGGGCGTTTCCACACTACACCGACGGGATCGTCGATCCGCTCTTTCCCTGGCTTCTCCGGGGATCGGTCGACGAAGCACCGGAGGTCGTTTTCGCCAGAGGCAAGTGGTTGAACTTCATCCTCTCCGCCGTCTTCCTCCTGCTTTTCGCACTTGCGGCGGCTCGCGCCTTTTCGCTTCCGGGTGCCGCTGCCGTCATTCTGATGGGAGGATTTGGCGTCATTCTCGAGCGATCCGGCTTTTTCACCTCCGACGCACTCTACTTTCTGTTGGTGGTGATGACATGGCTCTGCGCTCTGAGCCTGATCCGGCAAAATGCCCTCTGGATGTACGGCGTCTTTGGCACCTTGATCGGATTGAGTTACCTCGCCGAGCCATACATCTGGCCGATCATGGTCGGGTTTGTCGTGGTCTCGCTGATCCGTTCGGTCTGGGTTTCCTTCTCCCTGAGGCGCGACAAGGGCGACTCGGGCCTCTGGATGCCATCCAACCAGATTGTCGGATTCGCGGTGATGATTGCGGCCTTCCTTCTCGTGACGGGACCGAGGCTCACCTATGCCGGAAAGACGTTTGGGGATCCCTTCCATTCCTACCATCGCTATTCGGTGTGGCTCGAGTCTCCGGAAGAGGCGGCGCAGTTCCGCCAGACGCATCCTGCCAAAGTACAACTCGAGGCGATCCCTCCGGAAGAGGTTCCCGGCCCCGCCCGGTTTCTTCGGGAGAAAGGCGCGATGGCCCTGGTGACTCGCGGCTGGGAAGGAGCCCTCGCCCAGGTGAAGTCGAGTGTGCTCGGACGTGGTGGCTGGATCCTCGGGTACGGATTCCTCGTCTTTGTGGTGATCGCGGCGATCCACCGATGGGCGGTCTGGCATCAGGAGGACGAAGTCTGGCAAGTGCGGGGGACCAGCGCCCGCTGGATGCTGCTGTTTCTCGTCGTTGTCCTCGCCATCACCTTGTTCTATGCGGGGGTGGGCAATGCGGCCTTCCCGGAAAACCCCATGACGGCATCGCTCTTTCTGCCCGTACTGCTCACCTTTGTCTGGATCTCGGAGCGATACCGACGCCAGTTGCAGCGGACCCGGTACGTCACCCTCGTGAACCGCGTCTATGCGGCGCTCATGGGTGGGGCAGTGCTCTGGATCACGATTCGCATCCTCGTTTCGATCCGGACGCCGGTGGCCTGAAGGGGAGTCTCAGGGTGAGTCCTGAAGACGGCGGACGAGGGCCTTGATCCTTCGCGCGGCCCAGACTCGATCAAAGGAGATTTCCGGGGCATCTCCCGAGGTATGAAAATCAATCGTGCCGATCCCCAACATTCCCGAGACACCCCGGCAGGTGACGTTGATCGCACGAATGTCCTCGATCCGCACTTCCCGGGAATTCCGCGCCAGCAAACCCACGACCGACTCAATCCGACGAGTGCGAATGTGATAGTCGTGACAGTAACGGACGAGACTGAGGCGGATGAGTCCGGCCGTGGCGAGGCCGAGGGCGGCAAGCGTCAGTTTCGGGTCGAATCCGTAGAGCCAAATGCCCCCGGTGACTCCTCCCACGAGTGCCGCAAGGGAAACCGGATAGGTCAATACCGAGGGATGTCCTGCGTAGAGCAGGCGATCAGTGGGCGGACGGGGCGGGGTCGAGGAAGGTTCCCCGGTGCGTGGGTCTGGAGATCGGGGCTGTGCCGGCTCGTCCTCCCAAGATTCCTCTTCCTCTTCCTCGTCGTCGTCCTCATCGATTGCTCCCTCCGAATCGTCCGCCTCATCGAAGGGGTCATCGCTGTCCGCCTCCACCGCATCGAGGAGGTCGCGGATCCGTTCGCAATCGATCGCGCCCTCCCGCAGGCAAATGTCGTCCGCCTCGAAATCCCCGCTCTCGAGCCCATCGAGCAGATTCTCCAGGGAGAACGGGCCGAGGCGTCGGCCTTCTCTCAGGACGTATATGGTATCCTCCTGCGGCCACGGGTCCTCGCTCATGGATCGGCGGGCGCGGGGACATCGGGCAGAAGATCGACCCGCCGAAGCAGTGCCCGGAGATCGAGGGCGGCCAACGAGGCCCCTTCCGAACCAAGCAGGATTGACTCGATCGGTGCGATTCGGTCCATTTCGCCAATTGTGGTGTGAATCAGCCCCCGGAGTATCTCCGCATCCCCCTGCGGATTCGCAAACAGATTCGTGACGCGGAAGCAGAGTCTGCCGGCATCCCAGTCGAGTTCGAAGTTGCCCACCGTGAGCGTCTCGTTGACGCGCATGGCCAGCTCCGCCAGCCGCTCGCGATGGGCTGGGCCCGGACACCGGCGCGGAGACTCCGAGACGACGGAAACGGCGGCAAGCTCCGGGAACACCTGCACATGCAGATCCACCCGGGCATGATGGGCCTCAAAACCCGCGTTCACGACCTCTCTTCCCGCGACTTCAGTGCAAGACCAACCTTCCTTCGAAAAGACCGAAAGGACCGTGGCAAAGAGTTCGGAGGGGGGCGTCATGATTGCGGCAAAGGAGGCCTGACCCACGCGCCCTTCAACTGGTTTTTCCTCCCCTGGCGGGGGCCGAGCACGTAAAAAACGCCAATCATCAACAGCAGCAACGCCACGCCCGCAGACGCTCCGCCGAGCCCAAAGGCGACAAAGTGGGTGATGGGGAGCACGAGCAGTGCGCAGACCAGTACCGCCCCGGGATCGTCGATGCTTTGGGGCGCTACCAGTTTCCGAACTCTGGCCAGGGCGATCTGGATTCCGATCATGGTGAAAAGGAAGGACACCAGGGTCTCGCCCGCCGCAGCGACAACGGGCATCGTCCCGAGGAAAAGCCCTGACCCGCCCAACCGATAGGGAAGCTGGTGCAGGGCAAAGACCGCACCCAACGATCCGATAAGAAGGAAGCGAACAACGAACGTCGCGAAGACCGAGGTGCCGAGCACGATCGCGCTCATCGCAACGTGAGTGCAATACAAACCAAACACACTCCGGAGGAGATCGGTCAGTTCCGTGCGGCCGAGAAAATAGCGGAGGAGCAGATAGGGCATGACCGAGGCGAGCAGCACCGCCCCTGTGGAGAGCACGACGAGCACACGCCCTCCCACGATCTGCCACGAGGAAAGCCCCGCCGTCACGAGCAGCTCGCCATTGCGTCCTCCGCCGAGTTCACTGTGCAGGGAATTGAGGTAAGCCAGCGGGAGAACGTAACCATAGGCGAACAGGGTGGTCCCGGTGACCAGGCCCGAGAGCGAGCCGATCCCGCTGCTCGGGCGGATCACGGCATCGACCCACACCTCGATCAGCGCCGCGAGAAACGTCACCGCCTGGAGGATGACGAAACCAGAAACAAAAAACGGCGTGCGCAGAGAGCGACGCAACTCGCGAACAAACACCGGATTGAGCCGATCCGAAAACTCCCCTGGCGGCGCGGCCGCGTGCTCGAGGAATCGCGACGCGGCCGGAGCACTCATTTCACCGGATGCAGGATCACCTTCTGTACGTCCATGAGGGCACCGCCCTTCAGGTCGAGGGGGATGATCGCGATCTTGTTCTCCCCCTTGGTGGTCAGCTCGACCGTTCCGACTTGGATCTCCCTCCAATTCTGGTAACCACCCGTGTCGGCGATGTCGAATTCGAAGGTATGCTCATTCACGAGCAGGGCGGCTCGGTTGCCGACATTGCCCGCCCCGCTCCCGTAATGGAGGATCACTTCGAAGGTGCCGGGGGTACTGACTTCGAAAACCCACTCGGCCCAGTCTTCCTTGTGCTTCCAGAACCCGAGGCAATTCTTTTCCGGCTTCGGTTCGTAGCGGAGGGCTTCGGCATAGGTCGTGGCGGTCTTCGCGTCGAGTTGGATCGTCCCGTCAATGGATTGACCGAGCGGCTCCGCTTCGGGGGCTGGTTGGAAATGGATTCCCTTCACGTTGAAGGCCGGAACATTCGACTGGTCTCCCGTGAGGAGCGTCACGGGATAGTCACCCGCTTTCGGGAGATAGACGGACCCCAGGACAAGGGGTTCGTTCTTGCCAATCGGGTTGGTGCGTGGTGCGTAACTCTTGAGCAACGCCTCGTTGCCAATCTTGAGCTGCACCCCAAGTTTCGGCCTCATCGAATCGTAGACGAGACCGGCGTAGAAATTGCCCCAACGCTCCGCCTTCATCGACCAGGTCCAGTTCGCGAAATGGCTGCCGGGAACGTAGGTGCCATCCTTCGCCTCGAGCGTGAAGGAGCCGCGTGCGCGATCCACGGTTCTGGAAAATTCGGGTGCCTTTTCGATCGGTCCGATGCCACCGAAAGGGTCCGGTGGAACATTGTTGGTGCCCGATCCTTTCGTCTCAACCTCGCCGGCAGGAACCTCCTGAGCCCGGATCGCACATGGTGCAAGAAAAACAAACAGAAGGAGCAGCAGGAATTGGGGGCCAGGTTTCATTGGGAGGGGACTGTATCGGATTCGCCAAATTGCCGCAACTCTGGAATCGCGGGCTCCCCGTCCGCACCTCCCCTCGAACCTTCCTGTTACCGATCTCCCGTCATTCCAACCACTCCTCGATCCCGGAGTCGGAGAGAAAGTCGTCCGAGACGCGGTAACCTCCTCCGGCTTCCAAGGTCACGACGCGTCCGCCCTCCATCCGCACCCGGAAATGAAGCGGGCGATCACCGGGGTGGTCGGAAGCGGCCACACGCAACCTCTCGATGGCAGAGAGCGGGTCGCGTCGCGAGTCGAGGGTGACGATGACCGGGCTTGCGGCAACTGACCCTGCGACCGGAGCTGCGTGGTGACCATTCGAACGCATTCCCATCGCCCCCGCGGGTCGGGTCGGCGACACGGAGCTGGGATCCTGCACGATTGCCTTGATCTCTTCGGCGGTCAGGCGGTTCGCCTCCGTGCGGGAATCCTGTTCAATCTTCGCCCGGATCTCGATGACGGTCCCTTTCACGAGGAGGCCGTTGCATTTTTGATAGGTTTCATTCCAGACCATCACCTCGGTGGTGCCGGTGAAGTCCTCGAAGGTG
>CALDKL010000546.1 GCA_937898895.1 uncultured Verrucomicrobiae bacterium
CCGGGTGCCAGGCGACGATATCGTCGGCATCGCGGTCCCCATCCCCGTCCACATGGTCCCCTGTATGTCAGTGATCGCTTCGCCGGAAAATCAAAACGGGGTCTCTACGGCGACGTCATCTCCGAGATCGACTGGTCGGTGGGGGAAATCATCAACGCCATCGATACGAACGGACTCGGAGAGGACACGCTCGTCATCTATACGAGCGACAACGGCCCCTGGCTATCCTACGGAACCCATGCCGGTACGACGGGGAACTTTCGAGAGGGAAAAGGCACGATCTGGGAGGGTGGCATCCGTGAACCAACCCTGATGCGTTGGACCGGCAAAATCCCGGCGGGAACCGTCTGTGACGAACCCGGCATGAACATCGACCTCCTCCCGACACTCGCCGGACTCATCGGCGCGGATCTCCCGGCCCAGAAAATCGACGGCCTCGACATTGCACCACTTCTCCTCGGCGAGAATGGAGAGAAGAATCCGCACGAGAGCTATTGGATGTACTACAAACAGAATGAGCTGCAAGGCATGCTGAAAGGTTCGTGGAAGCTGATCCTTCCGCACACCTATCGCAGTTTCGAACGTGCGAAGGGACGCGACGATGGCAGACCCGCACCCTATCAGAATCTCAAAACCACGGTGGCACTCTACGACCTCTCCGCAGATCCTGGCGAAACCACCAATCTCGCCGAGAAGGTTCCGGAAAGGGTGGCAGAGCTGATGAAGGAGGCGGAGGCGGCGCGGACTGAACTCGGAGATTCGCTGACCCAACGAAAGGGGATCGGCAACCGTCCCCCGGGCCAGTTGAGCGAGGCGGAGACCGCAGAACTCGAGAAACTCCATTGGCCCCAGGGGCGAAACAAGAAAAAGGAGTGACCGCACCGAAAGTTCTGGCTTTTCAAGGCGGGTTCCGTGCGGTAACTTATAATTTTACTAGTTTCAATAATTAACAGAAGAGAAATATCTGATGAAAGCCCCATTTTCGATTTCCTTTGGTCTGCTTTCCTCCCTGGCATGCCAATGGTGTTTCAACGGATTGGCTGAGGATGGGAAAGCTCCCGCCAAGGCGGTCAGCCTTCCTGCGGAAGCCTCCAAAGAGGCTCCGAAAGAGGCTCCGAAACCGAAGCCGGTGGCTGCGGTGGTCGCAGGAGGAACGATCCTGAAGGTATCGCCCGGTCCTTTCGTTCAGAAGGTGAAGCTCGCCGGGACGGTGGAAAGTGAGCGCGTCACCCCGGTCGAAATGAACCTGAAACGCTGGGCCGATCTCACGGTGGTGCGGGTCGCGGCGCACGGCACGACGGTGAAGGCGGGAGACGTCCTTCTCGAACTCGAAACCAAAGATCTCGTCAAGAAAATCGAGGAGATGAGGCGGGAGTTTCCGATGAAGGAACTCGAACTCGCCGCAGCGGTTCTGGAACTCGAAAAGGCCGAAAAGGCGACCCCGCTCTCCCTCGAGAAAGCGGCACGTGACAAGATCCAGGCCGAACAGGATCTGGCATACTTTGAAGACAAATCCCGACCGATGCGGGAGCGCGCCGCACGCGAGGAAGTCGAGGAAGTCGCAGAGGGTCTTTCCTATGCCCAGGAGGAATTGGACCAGCTCAAGAAGATGTATGAGAAGGACGATCTCACCGAGGAGACCGAAGAGATCATCCTGAAGCGCGCCGAGAATTCGGTAGCCCGCTACCAGTGGATGCTGGAGCAGGCCAGGGCCAGCACTGCGCGTACGCTCGAGGCCATTCTTCCCCGCGAACACGAGGGATTGAAGCGAAACCTCGAGTTCCGGCAGATCGAGTGGCGAGCGGGCGAGAAGGCGATGCGCGACGGGCTCGAAAAAACCCGTCTCGCCACCGCCGCAAAGCGGCGCGAGTGGGAGGAATCTCAAAAAGTTCTCGCCGAACTCGAAGAAGACCTCGCGAAAATGCGCGTGACCTCTCCGCACGACGGGATCGTATACTACGGCATGAGCCAGCGGGCCAAGTGGACGACGGCGTCCCTCGTCGACAAGAAACTGATTCCCGGAGGAAAGCTGATGATGCGCGAAGTCCTCATGACCGTGGTCGATCCGAAGAAAGTGCGGGTTTTGCTCGCCCTGACCGAAGAACAACTGAAGGATCTCGCGGAGGGACAGAAAGGGGTTTGTCAGGCGAAGTGGAAACCGGATTTCAAGTTCGCGGCGAAGCTTGGCGCGATCCTCTATGTGCCCTATTCCGACAAGACCTTCGATGCGGTCCTCTCGGTCGAGCGACCCGCCGGATCGCCCGTGCTTTTGCCGGGAATGTCGGCCGACGCCGAGATTGTCGTCTATGAGAAGGCCGATGCGCTGCTCGTGCCGAAGACGGCTGTGAAACGCGAAGGAAACCGTGATTGGATCATCCTGAAGGATGGCAAAGTAGTGCCGGTTGCGGTGGGAAGGGGCGAGGGGGACAAGGTCGAAATCCTCGAAGGAATCAAGGCCGGGGACGAGATCCGCGTTCCGGCTTCGGAGGCTCCCGCGCCCGCTGCATCGAAACCCGCAGCCCCGGTCTCCGAACCGGTCAGGAAGGGATGAGCCGATTCACCCACCCGCCTCGGCTCGCCGTCTCGGCGGCATGGGCCGGACTGCTCCTTGCGGCGCAGACAATCCGATCCGACGAGGGGATCGATCATGCCATTGCCAGAGGGATCGATTTTCTTGTGGCCGATCAGAATGAGAATGGCAGCTGGGGTTCCGCGCACCAGACCAAGGGACTGAACATCTATGCGCCCGTGCCGGGAGCCCACGAAGCTTTTCGAGCGGCAGTCACGGCGATGGCGGTCTCCGCCTTGCACGACTCCGGTCTCGCTCGCGCGGAGGGAGCCCCGCGCACGGCTCTGGAACGGGGGGAAAGATACCTGCTCGAGCACCTCCCGACGATACGGCGGGCCACCGCCGACGCGATCTACAATGTCTGGACGCACGCCTACGGCATTCAGGCACTCGTCGATCTCCACGAGCGGACCGAGGATCCGGAGAAAAGGAAGCGGTATGTCGAGGTGATCAACGGTCAGGTGGATTTGTTAGGGCGCTATGAATCGATCGACGGAGGTTGGGGATACTACGACTTTCGAGTCGGAACGGCGAAACCGTCCTCCGATTCGATCAGCTTCACCACGGCGACCTGCCTGATTGCCCTGCGCGAGGCTTCGGAACTGAGCGGGGTCGAGATCCCGCGCCCGCTCGTCGACCGGGCGATTGATTCGATCCACCGCCAGCAGAAGCCGGATTACAGTTATCTCTACGGCGAGTATCTCGACCGGGTGCCGATGCGGGGGATCAATCGCCCCGGCGGCAGCCTGGGTCGCTCCCAGGCCTGCAATCTCTGCCTGCGTGTCTGGGGCGATGACTCGATCACCGATACGATTTTCAAGGGCTGGCTCGTGAAGTTGCGGGATCGCAACGGCTGGCTCGACATCGGGAGAAAACGTCCCGTTCCCCACGAGGCATGGCTTCAGGTGGCGGGATATTTCTATTACTACGGCCACTACTATGCGGCGCGATGCGTGACCCTGCTTCCGCGCGAAGAGCAGCCCGAGTATCGCAGGCTTGTGGCTGACTTGATCCTCTCGAAACAGGAAGCCGATGGATCCTGGTGGGATTTTCCTTTCTATTCCTATCATCAACCCTACGGGACCGCGTTTGCCGTGATGACGCTGGCTCGCTGCCGGGAAAACGACTTTTCGTATTGAGGAAAATCCCAATCCCATCGCCATCCCGCATGTTCCCTGATGCCGAATGCTCCCGGTGACAGAAACGGAGATTGGACAAGAGGGGCGCGTGGTGCGGGATCTTCGAGAAACGGGATCATCTCCAGGTCTTTCGCGCCGCTCGGCGAGAATCGGTGCCAATCAGGATCCTCGCGGAAGGGTGGATTTTGAGAAAATTCCGCTTCCCAAAACCCCCATTCTATCGGACGGACCAAAGGATCATCGGCCATGCAGACCTCCGATTTTGATTACGAACTCCCCGAGGAACTCATCGCCCAACATCCTCCGCAGCGGCGAGGGGAATCGCGAATGATGGTGATCGACCGAGTTTCCGGAACCATCGAGCATTGCCATTTTTCGGATTTTCCCGCCTACATCGGCGCGGATGACCTTCTTGTGCTCAATGATACGAGGGTCGTTGCCGCGAGGTTCTTTTCCGATGACGGGCGCTGCGAGATTCTCCGGGTGGCCGCCCTCGACGCCCGGACCTGGAAGTGTCTCGTGCGTCCGGGAAAGCGGCTGCGCCCCGGCCGCACCGTGGAGATCGGGGGCTGCAAGGGAACCGTGTTGTCGGTTTGTGAGGAGGGCGGCGAGCGCATCATCCGCTTCGATCAGCCCCCGGATGAGGAGACCCACGGACACCTCGCCCTCCCGCCCTACATTCGGCGACCGGATGCCGATGCCGACCGGGATCGCTACCAGACCGTATTCGCTCGCGAAGCCGGTGCGATCGCCGCGCCCACCGCCGGACTCCACTTCTCGGCGGAAATGCTTGCGCCGCTTCCGCACGTGTTCGTGACGCTGCATGTCGGCATCGGCACCTTCCGTCCCGTCTCAAGCGAGACCCTGACCGAACACCACATGCACGCGGAGCACTACGAGTTGCGGCCCGAGACCGCTGCTGCGATCACGGCCTGCCGTCGGGCCATCGCCGTGGGCACCACCGTCGTCCGAGTTCTGGAAACCTGCGCACGGGAGGGCGAGGGGCTCCTGAAACCCGGCTCGGGCGATACGGACATTTTCATCCACCCTCCCTATCGATTCCGGGTCGTTGACGGTCTCCTCACGAATTTTCACCTACCCAAATCAACCCTGCTCATGCTGGTGAGCGCATTGGCAGGTCGCGAATTCATTCTCGAGGCCTATCGGGAGGCAGTGCGGGAGCGCTATCGGTTTTTCAGTTACGGAGACTGCATGCTGATCGTTTGAACAATTTGTTTCTGCGATTCTGCTTGTTTCCGGTGGGAAGTGGGGGAGAATAGGGGCACGAAACCGGATCTCCCCTACCGCGCGGGGCGACGGGAAGGGTCGGCACAGGCCCGCCTCCGTCCTCCGATCCCGTCGTGGTGGGAAGCCAGGCGCAGACAGACCGCCGATGTTCCATTTTCTCTCCCAAAAGCGCCTCCAAAGCCGCGGATTTTCCAGCGGCCAGAAGCGGCGGAAGCTCAGTGACACCGCCTGGACGGAGATGCTACGCTCCGGCTGGCAGGTGAGCGGTGCGTTGTTCCTGGTGTTCGCCCTGCTCGTATCGCTCTGGGTAGTGCTCTCCTCGAGTCCCGGATCCCTGTTTGAAGGAAACCACCTGCAGACCTTTGTCGTCGTCTCGGTGGTCTCGGCGACGCTGGTGGTGCACTGGCACGTGAGCCTGCCCCAGACCTTCCATCAGAATTCGCGAATTTCGCTGATCCTCCTCATCATCCTCATCCAACTGATGCTGGTGAAACTCAGCGAATACGTCGCCTCCACCTTCGCCCCCGAGGGTGGCTTCCGCTTCCTCGTGGAGCCTTACCTATTCGCTCCCATCGTCATCTCCCTGCTCGTGGGGCGCCGCCACGGGACGTTTGCGGTGGTGTATTCGAGTCTCTTCGGGGCAATGACGGTAGCGCGGAGCGAAGCCTTCTATTTCGTGATTTTTTCGATGATTTGCGGCTTCGTCGCAATCTACCTGAGCAATAATGTTCGTCGGCGCAGCCGTCTCGTCGTGGCCGGGGTCTATGCCGGGATCGCCTGCGTCCTGCTCGCCACGACATTGGGGCAAATTCAATGGCCCGCGATTGCCGCCCCGGTCGCGCAATGGGAGATGGTGAGCAAACAGGTGCTTTCCGCCGTGCTTGTCTCCACCCTCACCGCCGTCCTCGTGAGCGGTCTGCTCCCGCTGATTGAAGCGACCTTTCGCATCACGACGGACGTGTCCTGGATCGAACACGCGGACCTGAACCACCCGCTCCTCAAGCAGATGACGATCGAGGCCCCGGGCACCTATCACCACAGCCTCGTTGTCGCCACCCTGGCAGAGACGGCTGCCGAGGCGATCGGGGCGAGCGCAGTGATGTGCCGGGTCTGTTCCTATTTTCATGACATTGGAAAGATGAAGAAGCCCGCGTACTTCATCGAAAACATCGGCGACGGACACAATCCCCACGACGATCTCACTCCGAACATGAGTGCGCTCGTGGTCATGGCGCACGTCAAGGACGGGGTCGACATGGCTCTGAAGCACAAGCTGAACGAGGAGATCATCAACGTAATCATGGAGCACCACGGCACCTCCCTGATCCGGTTTTTCTTTCACCGGGCGCTCAAACAGCGGGACGAGATCGTGCGCCAGGTGGCGGAGGGAAAAGCCCATGAGGAAGACATCCCCGACGTATCGGAGGACAGCTTTCGATACGCCGGGCCGAAGCCGCGCACGCGGGAAAGTGCGATTATCAGCCTCGCGGACTCAGTCGAGAGTGCTTCGCGCAGCCTGCAAAAACCAACGGTCAAGAAAATCGATGAGCTCATCGACGAGATCTTCAAGGAGCGGCTCAATGACGGTCAGCTTGACGACGCGGCCCTCACCCTGGCCGACCTTGCAACGATCAAAAAGAGTTTTGCAACGACCCTGCGGAGCATGATGCATACCCGGATCGAATATCCCAAAATCGACGAAGGCGGGGAGAGGTCGAAGGCAAGGTCCAAGACCCACAAACTCGTCGCCCCGCCTTCATTAGCGAATGGAAAAGGGGGCGTTGATAACGCGCCGACACCATGAGCCGACCGGGCGACCGCGTTTTGCCCGTGGTGATGCTGTATCCCCATGCCGCAAGCGAGGATCTCGATCTGGCGCGACTCGAGCGGCTCGCCAACAGCGCCTTGCCTTCCTGCCTCGATTGTCCGGGAATGGAGGAGGGAGGTCTTCGCGACTTGTCGGGAGAAATCGAGGTCAGTCTCGTTTCGGATGAGGCGATTGCGGCAGTGCATGGCGAGTTCATGGAGGACCCGACTCCGACGGACGTCATCACTTTCCATCACGGGGAGATTCTGGTGAGCGTGGACACAGCGAGAAGGGAGGGGCCCGGGCACGGAAATACGGCGGAAGAGGAGACTTTGCTTTACATCATTCACGGTTTGCTGCATTTGAATGGGCACACTGACCTCAGGGAACCCGACCGGACCGCGATGCATCAGCTCCAGGAGCACATCCTGGAGCGGGTGTTGGGCCGGGGAGGATCCGAATTCGAAACGAACCGCTAACCCGATACGATTATGGACTGGTATTATGCGAGCAACGGCCAACAGGCCGGACCTGTCTCCCAAGAGCAACTGGCTGATTTGTTCCGCAATGGAACGGTGAAACCCTTCGATCTCGTCTGGAACGAGACGATGACCGAATG
>CALDKL010000547.1 GCA_937898895.1 uncultured Verrucomicrobiae bacterium
CCCGAATTGTTCGCTCATCAGGTCGAATCGAAACGCATGGTCCTCGAGGACGAAGTCGTCAGCTTCGACGTGAATGCGGACGACGATTTTGGCCTGCGCGAAGTCGGGCTGGAGTGGCGACGGGCCGATCCCGAAACTGCGGAGGCGAAAACGCTCGTCGGAGAAAAACTCATCGCCGCCGGGGCTCCCGAGAAGACCTCCCTGCAGGTCTGCGGGACCTTTTCCGCAAAACGCGAAGGCATCGCCCCGGGCACCTATCAGGTGCGGGCCTTTGCGAACGATTTTTTGCCAAATCGCCCGCGCTCCTTTTCCCCCACCTTCGTCCTTCACGTCCTCAGTCCGCAGGACCACGCCAAATGGCTCACCGAGGAATTCGCGAAGTGGTTCCGCAATGCCCGCGAAACCTACGAGCGCGAGCAGCAGTTGCACGAATCGAATCTCGCCCTTCGCGAACTTTCCCCCGAGGAACTCGATCATCCCGACAACCGCCGCCGCCTCCAGGAACAGGCCTCCGCCGAGTCGGCCAATGCGCGCCGCCTCGATGCCCTCACCACGGCCGGACGCGGACTGGTTGGCGAAGCGACCAAAAATCCCGAGTTCGATGCAAAGCGTCTCGAACGCTGGGCGGAGATGATGCGCACCCTCGATCAAATCGCCCGGGAACGCATGCCCACCGTCGCCGATCTGCTCCAGCAATCCTCTCGTGCACCGGGAGGCTCTCCCGCCGCGACATCGGGGGACTCCGCATCTCCTGACAAAGCCACCCACTCTGACCAATCCTCTGCACCGCAACTTCCGCCGCTCGGCGAGCGGGAGAAACGCATGTCCCCGGAAACAAATCCGGAGAACTCTGCGCCCCCCTCTCCGGACTCCCCCACCCCGCTGCGTTTGCCCGCGACCACGCTCGCCGCTGCGGAGGAACCGGAGGGCAAGCAGACTGCCTCGGAGACGCCCGCGCAAAAGACCCTCGAGCGCGCCATCGACGAACAGAAAAAACTGCTCGAAGAATTCGCCCGCGTCGCGGATGAACTCGCCGCGATCCTCGCGAGCCTCGAGGCGAGTACCTTCGTGAAGCGGCTGAAACTCGCCTCGCGCAAGCAGACGGAACTGGCCGACACCCTCTCGGGAACGATCTCGGGAGCCTTCGGCCTGCCACGGGCGCGCGTCGAACAGCGCCTGCGCGAAGCAGGCGAAGCGGTGGCGAAGGCGCAGGAGGAACAAAGCCGCTTCGTCCATCACATCCAGACCGATCTGGAGGCCTATTTTCAGCGGAAACAAGACCCGATCTACCGCAACGTCCTCGAGCAGATGAAAGCGCTCTCCGTCGTGCCCGGCCTGCGCGCAATCGCGGGGGAAACACTCGGGAACCTGAACGGACGGTCCATCTCGGCAGCCGAATACTGGGCCGACACCTTCGACCGCTGGGCCGAGGAACTCGTCGCTGCCGCCCCGCCGCAGGACGGAGGCCAGGGCCAGCCCGGCGACATGAAAAGCCTGCCTCCGGAGATCGTCCTGCGCGTCATGAAAGTGTTGCAGGAGGAAATGCAGCTCCGCGACGAGACGCGGGAAATGGAGGAGACCCGGCCCGCATTCGCTCCGGATGTCTATGCCTCGAAAGTGCGCCCTCTCTCCTCGACCCAGTCCGATCTGCGCGAGCGCGTCGACGAGATCGTCACGAGCATTTCCGAATTGCCCGATGCGGGGGATTTCGGTCGAGAGGTGCAGTTGCTCAGCCTCGTCTCCGACATCATGCGCCAGGCCCACGCGGTACTCCTGAGACCCGACACGGGTCCGGAGGCAATTGCCTTCGAGACGGAGGTCATCGAACTCCTTCTCCAATCGAAACGACAGCCCTCGGGCGGCGGAGGAGGAGGAGGCGGTTCCTCGAATTCCGGCGGTGGCAACAACGGCGGCGGCAAGGGCTCCGCCCTGAGCGATATCGGCCCCCAGAACCGCAGCACCGATCCCCCGGCCTCTCCGGATCGCAAGGTCGATCAATCCACCGGCAAGGCCGGACGCGAATTGCCCGAGGAATTTCGCCGCGGACTCGACACGTATTTCAACGAACTTGAAACAAACTGATCCAACGACCGATGAGACGGATTCTCCACCCCTTGCTATTTTCCCTGTTGCTCGCGGTACCGCTCGCGGCCCAGAATCAGAAGCTCGACATCCCCGTTCCGATCCAGGCCGAGGCCGAGGCAAAGGCCGGGGACAAGGTCGATGAGAAGGAAGCCGCCGGATCCGGGGAAAATGAATCCGTTCCCGCCAAGGAGAAGGTCAAAGAACCGATCGAAGCCCAGATCTCCGCCCACATCCTGAAACTTGCCGAAGCGGAGCGCGACAATCGCATGAGCTTCATGCGCATCGTCATCGACGACATCGTGCGCCTCTGCGAACTCGACGGAGCCCAGCGCGAGAAGCTCGAACTGGCCGCGAAGGGTGCCGCCGAACGCTCCATGAAGGAATGGCATGAACAGGCCGAACGCTATTTCCGCACCCGACTCGACAGCACCGATCCCGACGCCGCCAAGGAAATGCTCGACGGCATGGGCAGCGTGAATTTCGGCGGCAACCGATCCGAAGAAGAAGGCGAATCCCTCGAACTCTGGAAGGACTCGCTCACCGCCGTGCTCACCGAGGAACAGGTGAAGCGATACGAAGCCGTCCTCGGCCAGCGCAAGGCAGATCGCATCGACGCCTTTGCCCGCATGTCCCTCTCCACGATCGACGACCATCTCCGTCTCACTCCGGACCAGAAGGCAAAAATCGGCGGGATCGTGCAGGCCTCGGCCACCGACTATCTGGAGGACGTGCAGCGTTACTGGGGCGATTACTTCGAGCGTGGCATGCTCATGTCCCTCGCCAACTCGGCGGAGGAGGAGGCGCTCAAGTCGATCCTGACGGAACAACAATTCGACCGACTCCGCGAGGCCACCTCGAATTTCGACCACTTCTGGGATCAGAAGCGCCGACTCAAGCGAGCGAAGGAAAAAGCCACGAACCGGGGCAAAGACGGAGGCAAAGAGGCGGATCCGGAAGAGGGGCGGGATCAACCGAAAGCGGAGGCGATCGTCAACCCCGACAAAGCCCAGGCGGCCGTGATCGGAGGGGCTGCCGGAGGCGTCATCCGCATCCAGGGCGGGAATGGGATCATCATCAAGGGTGGTGCCGGTGCCGCGAACATCCGCATCGAAGAGGCGGCCCCCGCCCCGGCAAAGGGTGCGGAACCCAGGGGACTCATAAAGAGCGCGGAATGATCCTGACAAAACACCTGAAATCCTTCGCCCTCGCGTCCCTCCTCGCGTCGTCTCTGGCCGCGCAGGATTCCGCGATCCGGATCGGCGGCGAAATCCCGGCGGAGGTCGACACGATCTACGAACGCGGGCTCGCCTACCTCGCCCGCACCCAGGGCGAGGACGGCACCTGGCGCAGTCGCAGCGAACACGGCATCACCGGACTCTGCCTGATGGCCTTCCTCGCGAGCGGCGAAGACCCGAATTTTGGGGCCCACCGCCACCACATCCGCGCCGCCGTGCGGGCCATCCTCTCGGGGCAGGAGCGCGACACCGGCTACTTTCCCAACAGCATGTATCACCACGGCTTCGCCATGCTCGCCCTCGCCGAAGCCTATGGAGCACTCGACGAGGAGACGCTCTGGAGCACTGACGACGCAAAGGAGGATCGCCGGAGCATCGCCGAAACGCTCGAGAAGGCCATCCTCCTCGCGGTGGACGCACAAAAGGCGAATCGATGGGGAGGGTGGCGTTATTCCCCCACCTCGACGGATGCCGACACCTCCGTCTCGGGGTGCATGCTCATGGGGCTGCTCGCTTGCCGCAATGCGGGTCTCGCCGTTCCCGACGAGACGATACGCAATGCACTCACCTACATGCAGCGCAATACGGCTTCCTCCGGATTCGTGGCATACAGCGGCGGCATCGGCGGTGGCGGGGAATCGATGGCCCGGTCCGCTGTCGCCACGCTCGTCTATTCCGTGGGACACCTGCGCGACACCGACGAATACAAGGCCGCCCTGAGTCACATCAGCGAACGCCTCGACCACAAGGAAACCGCCCACACTCACTACTTTTACTACTACATGGCCCAAGCCCTGTTCCAGGGAAACTTAGATACCTGGGACCGCTGGAATCGGCCGCACGCAGCGATGCTGGCCGAGCAACAGGCACCCGACGGCAGTTTTTCCGGCAGCTATGGCGAAGCCTACGGCACGGCCATGTCGCTGCTCTCGATCGCCCTGAACTACCGATTTCTGCCGATCTACGAACGATTCTGATCGCCATGCTCCGCCGCGCCGCCCGACCCTCTTTGGTCCTGCTCCCGACCCTCTTCGGTCTGGCGTGTCAGTGCGTCGAATCGCTCGCGGCACAGGAGGGCACCGTGTTGTTGCGCTGGAGAAACGGCGATGAACTGCCCGGACAGCTCCTCGAGAGTGCGCCGGGAAGGATTCGTTTTTCCGCAACCGCCTTCGCCGAGGCCTTCGAGTTCACGCCGGGCCAACTCGACGCGATCCGTTTTTCCGGAAAGGAACCAACCGCACCCGCGACAGTCGATCCCGTCTTCGAGATCGTGATGAAAAACGGCGACCGACTCCTCGGGAACCTCGAATCGGTCGAGGCTGGGCGCATCGTCTTCGCCTGCGCTCCGCTGCAGACTCCCGTGGCGATCCGCCGCGACGAGGTGCTTCGCATCGCCCGCGTCGGCAAGGATGGATCGGGACTGTCCGGCCTCGGAGAACCCACCGACTGGACTTCGCGGGGGCGGGATCGCAAGCCATCCGACTGGCACACGGGACTGCGCGGCGAACTCTCGACACACCAGTGGTCGGGCAATCTCTTCCGCGAGATCGAACTCCCCGAAAAGGCGGAGATTCGTTTTCGCGCACGCTTCCCCAAGGGCAGCCCGAATCTCCAGATCGGCCTCCTGCGCGATCCGCAGAATGGCCCCATGCTGGAGACCTGGGACAAAACCCTCGTCCTCACCCACCGCACTCGCTTCGCGCCGGTCATGGAGCTGACGGACGAGACCCGAGAACTGTTTCTTCGCCTGTTCTGGGATCAGGCGAGTGGCCGGGTTCTCGTCTGTGATCCTTCGGGAAAAGAACTCGCCTCGCTCTCGGGAACAACGGGGCCGCAGAATACCGATCCCTCGCGTCGTGTCTCCGATCCCCTGCGGCGCGGCTTCTCGATCCTGAGCCGAAATCGGGAGATGAATTTCACCTCGCTCGAAATCCGACCCTGGGACGGCGGCCCCGTGCCGGTGATCGATCTCTCCCGACCCCGCCTGCAGTGGAGAGAGGGTTCGGGAGCACTCGGCAGTGAATCGGTGACTCTCGCCCGAGGGTCCGGACGCCTGAACGTTGGCTCGGAAAGCCGCCCGCTCTCGGATCTGCGTGAATGGATCCTATCTCCGGAAGCCGAAGAAAGCGAGGTCGGGACGGGCCTGGCGGAGCAAACCACGCGGGTGGCATGGCCTTCCGGCACCACGATCTGCGGTCAGTTCGTCCGGCTCGGTCCGGGTTCGCTCGAGCTGCGTCCGAGGTGGACCGAAAGCGCGGTGGTGGCCTCCCTCGTCGGTTCCCGCGAGATTCGCTTTCCGGAAAACCCGGAACCACTCCTGACCGGCACCGACGTGCTGACCTTGGGTTCGCTCACCCTGCGAGGATCGGTCCGGCTCGCTCCGCCCGCAGGCCCATCCACCGGCGCTCTGCTTTCCTGGCAGCCGCCCGGAGCAATCGCGGCAGTTCCCTTTGCCCCCCAGGCCGACCTGACGATCCTCCGGAGTCCTTACACGGATGCCGAGGCCGACAGTCAGGTATCCCTCGGACAAGCCAGGCTCTACCTGAACAGCGAGGAAGTCATCGCGGGCGAATGGATCTCACTCGATCAGGAGAAGGTGGTCTTCGAGAGCCGCATCACGGGGCGTGTCGAAATTCCCGTGCGAGAGGCGCGTGCACTCGACACCGGTTTGTCCGGACGCGTTCTCGAGGGATTCCGCGATCCCGCATGGGAGGAAAACGAAGAGGCGACCGAGGATGTCGTGCTCACGCCCGAGACGGCGACGCTTCGGAAGGGTGGATTTGGCAATCCCTCCCTTCTCCTCGGGGATCGCATCCGCTTTGACGCGGACTGGCAGGAGAGCTACGGCGCCATGACGCTGCGTCTCTTCGCCTCGGGCCCGGACGCGGGGAATCCCTCGACCGACGTGATCATCGCCGCCCAGGGAAATCGGCTGTTTATCGGAAAGTTGACCGAGAACGGTTCCTTTTCCTTCACCGGCGACCAGATCCCCATCGTCAACAACCGCGCCTCGGTCGATATCTCGGCCCGTCCCGAAGAAATCGAGATTCGCATCAACGGAAAGTCTGCCCTGACCATGAAGGGGGAGCCCGAAAAGCTCTCCGGCAATGGGATCTACTTCAAAATGGGCGGAGGCTGGCAGGGATGGAATCAGCCCGATTGCACCCTCGTCATCAGCCGCTTCCGCATCGACAGTGCTCCCGGCAGCGTGCCGCGCCGGATCATCGATCCCCGCACGAAGGCCAACGCCCTGTCCATTCCCCGATCGATGAGGGAAAAGCCGCCGACCCATCTCCTCGTCGCCCCCAATGGAGATGTGCTGCGCGGCTCGCTGGTGTCGGCGGATCGGGAAACCATCCGCTTCCTCGCCAACGGCGAGCCGCTCTCCCTGCCGCGAACCCGCGTCGCCACCATCGTGCGCCTCGACCCTCCCGCAGCGCCCTCGCCCGGCGAAGCGACCCCCGGCGAAGCGACGCCCGGCGAAGCGTCGCCCGGCGAAGCGACGCCAAAGGCCTCGTTGACCTCGCCGGACAAAGGAGATGATGGTGCGCCGGGGGAGGAAGAAGAAGAAGAGGGCGAGGAGGGGAAACGCGATCCCGAAGCCGTCCGGCTCGCCGCATCCCTCGCCGAGGAACGGATTCGCATCCTCCGGAACTACCACAGCCAGATCACCCACACGCTCGTGCTCCGCGATGGAACACGGCTCCGCCTGCTCGGAAAGAGCGTGGAGGGCGCTCGTCTCGTCGGCAACTCTCCCATCCTCGGAAAATGCCTTGTTCCGCTCGACCAGGTTCGCCGCATCCGCCTCACCCCGGCCCTCCCGCTCGAAGAATCCGAACCGATGGACCTGGTTGCCTTCCACGACTGGCGGGCGGTCTTCCTGCCCGACCCGGCGATCCCCAAGGCGGGGGAGTCTCCGACTTCGCCTCTCATCGGAAAGGACGCTCCTCCCTTCGATCTGAGTCTGCTCGATCAATCCACCTTTCGCCTCGCCGATCATCGCGGCAAAGTTGTCGTCCTCGATTTCTGGGCGACCTGGTGCGGTCCGTGTATCAAGGCAATGCCCGAGATCCGGGAGGCGGTCGGTGCCTTGCCCCCCGACGCAGTGGTTCTGATGACGGTAAACCAGGGAGAGACCCCGCCGTTGATCTCCGCCTTTCTCGAGGCTCGCCATTGGGAGGACACGCCCGTGGCCCTCGACTTCAACCTGAAGGTGGGCAAATCCTACGGGGCCGAAGGCATTCCCCACACCGTCGTGATCGACCCCGAGGGAAAAATTGCCTGGGTTCACTCCGGTTTCGCCCCCGACCTGAAACAAAAGCTTTTCGAGGCCGTCGCAAAGGTGCTTTCTCGGTGAGGGCGAAACGCGAGCGCGGATCGCGGATCGCGGCCCTTTCCAATCGCGGGGCCGGATTGTAATCGCGTTTCGGCAAAAAGATCGAACACTGGAGACAGTTTTCACTCCAACCCTCCAACGCCATGAATTCTGAATCCCACGAATCTTCCTCCTCCCGTCCCGAAGGCTCCGCACCGAAGAGCACCCGGCAAACACTCGACGAGCTATCCGCCAACCTCACCGAGGCAATCCTTCAGGGTGGACGCCATGCCCGACGCGCCTTTGCCGAGGGTCTGCCCAAGGTGAAATCCGAATGTGCCCAGGGCCTCTACGAAGTGGCCTATGCGGTCGGGTACGCTGCGACATTTGGTGTCTCGATCCTGCGCGATGCCACCCCCGAGTCCCTCAGCACGGGCTTTCGCGAAGGCTCCGTCTCGGGGCGGCGGGCCGATGAAGAAGCCGTGCGACAGCGCCGGGAAAGTGCCGCTCGCGAGGCCGAGCCACCCACGACGGGAGAGGTCGATGGTGCCTGGGCATAGCCCGCTTTTTTTGATCGGGAAAGCCCCTTTCTCCCAGACATTGGCCGGACACGGCACGAAACCTTTCGCGAAATTGAGGGAGGAGGCTTCGTGCTTTACGCGACCGCTGCCTCATTCATTCGAAAGGGTTCGTCGAGGATCATGCGCACCGGCACCTCCTCGACAAAATGAAAGGTCTCGGGGCGCACCGGGCAGCGGTTCAGGTCCATCTCAGCGAGGACAAACCCCGGACGGTCGAGCCATCCGGGAAATCGCTTCCGGATGATCCCGTTCCAGACCTGGGTCTCGAACCCTCCCATTCCGAACGAGACGATGAGGCGGCACCCGTATTCGCGGATGGCAGGGAGGTGAAGGAACACTCCGAGGCTGCGATAGTCGCCCGGATCGTGATTGCGATCACGCCCGTGGTCGGGCGAACCGGTCCGAGCAATGCGGGCATCGTGGGTCTGGCGAAAATGCCAGCGCGAGGTGATCTCCTGCCGCGAAATGCCCCTGACCACCGCAAGCCGGTCAACGAGGCGGGCGGAGAGGCGCAACTGTTCGCGGCAGATGTGGTCGAAGAAATAGCGGAGTTCGGCGAACACCGCGTTTTCCAGGTGACTGCAGCTCCGCGAGATGCGCTTGCGATTGCGCGTTTCGTGGTCGTTCAAAGGAGGCCTTGTCGTCTGGACGAGACAATCGTCGGCAACGAGAAAGGAAAACTTTTCCCGCCCCGAGATGGGGATGCCCTCGCCTTCTCGGAAGGGATAATTGCAGATGAGCGTCTCGAACTGCCAGCCGTGCTCACGGAGCGGCTCCGCCAATTCCATAAAAGCCCCTCCGTCCCGAATCTGAAACGATCCGGGGTCTTTGGGCGGTCGCACCGGGCAGGGGTAGCCGAAGCGGAAAAAACGACATTTCATGATGGCCTCCTCGGGGGTGAAAGGTTGCACGCTCAAAATCGCCGGATTCCATCCCTCACCCGGACAATTTCGGCAACGAAAACTTCACCGCAAAACTCTTGCAAACAACGGCCCAGCGTTTCCCGCCCCACTGAAAACGACTGAAGCGATCATCCGAACTCCCTCTCTCTGAATTGTTTGCAAAAGCGGCACAAGTTCAATCAATCCTCCCGCCGGACAATTTCATTTTTTTCAATCTGTCGGAATATCAGCTACTCTTGACGAATTCGTGAGCGTCTCAGAGACTGGATCGGATGAACCCCTCTCCCGATGCCCCCGCTGATTCGAACCCCGTTGATTCAGGCCTCGCCTCTTTCGATCCGAAGCCAATCTTCCTGACTCTGGCTCCCGACGACGATCTGGAGGGCGAGGAACTCGGGGAGCGTCCCCCCGGGACCTGCTCGATGGACGCGGAATGCGGATCCTGTCAGTGAAGCGGCTTCCCTCGCCCCACTACCCCCATTGGGCCACGGTCTCTTTTGCGGCGGCGAAATTCTGTCCTTCCGGAAGACGCAGGAAGACGGAGGCCCTCGCTCCGCGTCGGTCGGTCTGGGAAGTCACCCCATACACATCGGCGTGGAGCCGACGGGTCGCCTTGCAGCAGAGCAGATAGATCAGGGCCCCGACCTCCCCGCCCGACTCGGCGCGCAGGCGGTAGAGTCCGTGTCGCCATTCCGTCAGCGTCACCTGGCGGGCGATGTCGGGCAGGGATTGTTCGTCCTCGTCCGCGCAGTGCAAACGCCCTTCGATGGCTTTCTCGACCACCGCCGGGAGTCCCGCGTACGGCGATCCTTTCCCCTCCTCACCCCGCGCCAACGGAGCGAGGTGAAAGAAGTCAAATGCCAGTCCGAAGCGCGTCGCCGAAAACAGATGCGCCTGGCTCAGCCCGACACCCTCTTTCCACAGGGCACCGCTGATCGAGGCGGCGATGCCCCGGTCATCCCTCGCCGCGACCCCGAGGATGGCAGACGGTCCCGCCGTGATGAGGATCGCCTTGGGCGATTTCTTGCCGGTGCCGTCGGCCAGGCGCAGCAGATGCGGGCAAAACCGTACCGCGTAGTGCCGATAGATCCCGTCGAAGAAATCGCGTCCAAAGTCGCGGATGATTTCGCGGGACATGGGGTCGTCCAAACCCAATTCGTGGATGAGTCGATCCGGATCGAAGCGTCGCTTTCCAGGCATGCAGGCCTTGGCGTAGAGTTCGCGGATGTTGAAAAAGAGAGAAGGCTTCTGATGGGGCGACTCCCAGGCGTGGCGATCCACGCGGGTGAACACATAGAGCGCGCGCACCTTCTCGAGATCGTTCCCGCAGCGTTCGAGCAATTGCTTCACCGCCGTCGCATCGATCAACTCCGCGTCGGCAATCTCGCGGAAGGTGCGGCGGTTCTCGACGAGAAATCTCGCCAGGTCGAGCACGGCAGGTGGGAAGCCCGCCTTTGCGAAGGCTCGCGGATAATAGTCCTCGATCAGGAGGTTCGAAAATCCGCTCGAAAAGCGCTCCGAGAGGGGCCTCGACGCGTCGTTTCGCGCGAGGAGATCATCGGCCGTCACGGGGAGCCGCTTCGTCTTCAGCGCCAGCCTGACCGCAGCGAGTTGCTCGGATCGGAGGCGAGCCGCCTCGACTTCGACGTGGATCTCGAAACCCACATCGGTAAAGCGTTCGGGGTCACGCGCCTCCGCGAGTATGCGCTCCCCCTCGCGCCGCTCCGTCTCCAGTTCACGCATCTTCTCGCGCTCGAGAGGGCCGCGCAAAGTCTGGCGCTCCGAGCGGACCCGTTCATCGAGTGACGACTCGAATCGTCCGTATCCGGGGAAGAGCCGCTCTTCCACCCCCGGCAATCGGGAAAGAAAATCGAAGGAAGCCGCGAGGCTGCCGCGAGTCTCGCGGAACATCTCCCACAGTTCCGGAACGGGCTCGAGCCAATCCCCCGCCTGATGGAAGGTGGTGAGCAACTCCGAGGCGTCGATGGGCACCTCGTATCGCTGGGCGGTGAGCACCAGCGAGAGCGCGGCGCGGCTGCGATCGTGATTCGTGAGACAGGTTTCCGGATGGGCATGATAGAGCCCGCCCGCTCCCAGTGAGACCGGATTCCCAGGAGAAACCGGGCGTCCCGGGCGCAACTCGCTCTCGATGATGCCGCGAGCGAACGCCGCGACCCGGCGTCGGGCGGAAAGCAACCTCGAACGCACTTCCTCGGCAAATTCGAATCGATCCGGATCGCTCGCCCCTTCCGGCATCCATTCACCGAAGGTGTCGAGATCCTCGAAGACGACGAGGTCTTCCGGATGGGTTCCCAGGGCAGTCTCCCTTCCGCCGGGCGGACGGCGCAGATGGAGCCAGCATCGCAGGCGCAGCAGAAACTCGTAGGCCTCGAGATCCCGCGCGTCTTCTCCGAAGAGTTGTTCATAGATGCGATGGCTGTGTTCGAATTTGCGCCCACCGCAGACCCAGACGGCCGCGAGGAAGACACGCAAGGCATCGTTTTTCAAATCGAATCGGTCGATGCGCTCGGCATTCACCCCGGCCCGATCGAGCTGCCGCAGCCAGAGTTTTCGGATATACAGAAAGTGTTCGAAAGGATCGTAGTGGGAGCGGATGCGCTGCCGGTATTCCTCGCACAGACCGGCGGGATCGTGAATGGGCGCGAGGTCGAGAAAGGAGTTGAGGTCCTTGTCCCGGAGGGCGGGAATATCATCGAGGCCGTAGGGCAGCGCACCGAAGGAAAAACCAAAGCGATCCCGAAAAGCCCGCGTGTGCAGAGTCTCTGCCTGCAGGTCGCGAAGGAAGGGCTTGGTCGCCGCATCCTCCACCGGATCTTCAAAGAGAAAGACGATATCGAGATCGGAGCAGGGCGTCACTTCGGCCCGGCCTGTCCCGCCGATGGCGGCGACGGCAAACGGCCGGGAAAACGCCGCCCCCACTTCCTCGGCCCACTTCGCAATCAGGTCCGTGTGGATGCGGGTGCGCTCGGTGACGAGGCTCCTCCCGTTGTCGAGGCGCGGGTCCCGGATGAGTGCATTGTTTTCCGAGATGCGTTGCTGAAAAACGGCGGCAAAGGTGGGCTTGCTCATGTCAGAACAACCGGCGGATTCTCCCGTTCCGGAAAGCCACAAGAAAAAACGAGATCCGGCAGAAGGCCAAGCGGAGTTTCGCCGCCAATTTCGCCTTGCGTCCGCCTCGCGGGTTCGCCCCCGGTGAGGGCATTTTCCTTCTCGACAGCGACAGCGGTGGAATTATCGTTTCCCGAAAGGCGGTCGTGACTTCTCCTTCCCCCATGCGATCCCCGATTTCGATCCTGTTTGCGATCTGCGGACTCCTCGCGGTGGGGTGGATCGTGTGGAGAGCCGATGAGCCTCCTTCCCAGACGAATCCGTCCGAAAACGAACTCTCCGGCAAGGTTGCACCGACGAAGACGCCGCCTGAAGGAGCCGTCGCTGCGACCTTCCCCCCGTCTTCCGAAGAGGCCCTTTCCCGTCTCTTTCCCGCGCCGCTGATAAGCCTGAATCGCGAGGCCGTCGCCGCACTCTTCGCGCTCGAGCCAGAGACGACCGTCCTCCTTCCCCTCCCAGGGGCACCCCAGGCTCGAGTGACGATGAAGCATCGCCACGGGACCGGTGCCCTCTCCCTGGGATTGCGCATCGAAGGCGAGACCGGGGCGACCCTGTATCTCACGCAGAGCTCCCGTGGCGTGATCGAGGGGCACCTTACCTCGCCCCGTTCCCGCTCCGCCTTTCGCCTTGACCCGACCGCGCCCTCCGACCCGCTGCGCCTCCGCCGCATCGCCGTCGATGATCTGCTCTGCGCTCGCTTCGAGGAGGGTCGACTGCAACCAGGCTTCCCTCCCGAACCCGAGAGTGCCGAGGCGGACGACGGCGGAGCCGACGGCCCCGAGGAGAGCGTGCCCCTGCTCGAGAGCCGCCCCTCCTCCGCCCGAGTCATCTATTTGAACTTCGAGGGCGAGACCGTCGTCGGCACGCCGTGGAATGTGTCCTATACGGATGGAGACCCCATCGTCGCAGCACCCTTCG